>JBIKZP010000382.1:0-3286 GCA_044354655.1 Rhodoferax sp.
CGCTCTTAGTCTTCATTTTGGGCATATTCATGCTCCTTTTACATTGTGCTCGTGAGGCGTCTGCAAACTACTTGCAGCCTTGTTGGCCCCGAGCCACTTTTAAGTGGCACTTTTTACTGCGCCACTTTTTTAGTGGTGCATTTTATTGCGCCACTGTCGATCCGGGAATGACCCCGTCTCTATTTGAAGCACAGCAGATTTAAATCCACTGCGCCATCAAAACACTTTAGGAAGCAGTCGCCCCGGATTCAGCGGGCGCCTTGCTAGCAACTTTCTTTTTACCAGGTGCAATCATCATGATCATCTGGCGACCTTCGAGCTTCGGAAATTGCTCGACAAGAATCAAATCTCCCAACTCGCTACGAATACGGTTCAAGAGCGCCATACCAATCTCTTGGTGCGTGATTTCACGTCCGCGGAAACGGAGCGTGATCTTGCACTTGTCGCCCTCTGCCAAAAAGCGCTTGATGTTGCGCATTTTGATGTTGTAGTCGCCATCATCGGTACCAGGACGGAACTTGATCTCTTTGATCTCAATGACCGTCTGTTTGGCTTTGGCCTCAGCCGCCTTCTTCTGCTCTTGGTACTTGAACTTGCCGTAATCCATCAAACGGCAGACAGGCGGCGTTGCCGTTGCGGCAATTTCAACCAGGTCTACATCAAGCTCTCCGGCCATTCGAAGTGCCTCCATGAGACTAACGACGCCTAAGGGCTCGTTTTCAAGCCCAGAGAGTCGAACTTCCGGGGCCATGATTTCCCGATTGAGGCGGTGTTTGCGTTCTTCGCGGTGACGGCGATCACGAAATTCAGTAGCGATGGCTTAATCCTTCATAATTTTTGCTACAAAAACTGTAGCCACAACCGGTCAGAGCGCGAGCAAATTGGTATCAGGCTTAAATGAGCTTAGACAACAGATTTGTGGGTTATATCACTTGCAATAAGTTGCACAAAGGCATCAAGAGACATCACTCCGAGGTCTTGACCACCCCGGGCGCGCACTGCAACGGTACCTGCTGCCTTTTCTTTGTCACCGGCGACAATCAGGTAGGGCAGCTTCTGCATCGAATGCTCGCGTATTTTATACGTGATTTTCTCGTTCCTCAGATCGGTCACCACCCTAAGCTCTTGATTTGGCAGTGATTTTTTCAATTTTTCGGCAATTTCACGACAATAGTCTGCTTGGGAATCGGTGATATTCAAGACCGCTACTTGCACCGGGGCCAGCCAGGTTGGCAAGGCGCCGGCACTTTCTTCGATCAAAATTCCGATGAAACGCTCCAGACTTCCCACAATAGCCCGGTGCAACATGACGGGTCGGTGGCGCGCACCGTCTTCGCCCACATATTCAGCATCGAGCCGCTCAGGCATGGAAAAATCAACCTGCATGGTGCCGCATTGCCACTGACGGCCAATCGCATCTTTCAAGGTGTATTCAATCTTGGGGCCGTAGAAAGCGCCATCTCCAGGGGCGATTTCAAATGCACAGCCAGAGGCGCGCAGGCTTTCCATCAAAGCATGCTCGGCCTTGTCCCACACCTCATCAGACCCGATGCGTTGTGCGGGTCGGGTCGCCACTTTGTAAATAATGTTCTTGAACCCGAAGTCGGTATAGACCTTTTGCAGCAGCGTGGTGTAGTCCACGCACTCTTGCAAGATCTGGTCTTCTGTACAAAAAATATGGCCATCGTCCTGGGTAAAGCCACGCACACGCATGATGCCGTGCAAGCCACCCGAGGGCTCGTTGCGGTGGCATTGTCCAAACTCACCGTAACGCAAGGGCAGGTCTCGGTAGCTCTTGATGCCTTGCTTGAAGATCAGAATGTGACCGGGGCAGTTCATCGGCTTGAGGGCGTATTCGCGCTTCTCAGACTCGGTGGTGAACATGTTCTCGCGGTATTTTTCCCAATGCCCGGTCTTTTCCCACAGGGTCTTGTCAATGATCTGAGGGCCTTTGACCTCTTGGTAACCGTTGTCGCGGTAGACCTGACGCATATATTGCTCAACACCCTGCCACAGGGTCCAACCCTTGGGATGCCAAAAAACCAGACCGGGTGCGTGGTCATCAATGTGGAACAGGTCGAGTTCGCGCCCTAGTTTGCGGTGATCGCGCTTCTCGGCTTCCTCAATCATGGTCAGGTGCTGTTGCAAGTCATCTTTGCTCGCCCAGGCCGTGCCATAAATGCGTTGCAGCATTTCATTCTTGTGATCGCCGCGCCAGTAAGCGCCCGCAAGCTTCATCAGCTTGAAGAATTTAAGTTTGCCGGTGCTGGGCACGTGCGGTCCCCGGCACAGATCTTCAAACGCGCCTTCACGGTACAGCGAAACATCTTCATTGGCTGGAATACTGGCAATGATCTCTGCCTTGTAATGCTCGCCAAGTCCTTTGAAATAGGTCACGGCCTGATCTCTTGGCAGTACGCGGCGTGTCACGGGTTCATCCTTGGCAGCCAGCTCCACCATTTTCTTTTCGATGGCGCTCAGGTCTTCAGGGGTGAAGGGGCGCTTGTAAGAAAAATCGTAGAAAAACCCATGTTCAATGACCGGGCCAATCGTGACCTGCGCCTCGGGGAACAAGGTCTTAACGGCATAAGCCAGTAAATGCGCGCTTGAGTGACGGATCACCTCCAAGCCCTCGGGGTCCTTGGCGGTAATGATGGACAAGGCGCTGTTGGCGGTCATCTGGTAGCTGGTATCCACCACTGTACCGTCCACCTTGCCAGCCAACGCGGCCTTAGCCAAGCCAGAACCGATGGATGCAGCCACTTCTGCCACGGTCACGGGACCGGGAAATTCACGTTGGGAGCCATCGGGGAGCGTAATTTGAATCATGGGTTTTTGGTATTCGAAATGAAAAAGCGCGGACTGGCCGCGCTTTCAAACTGGAGGACGGTACGGCGAGATTTTACGCTGTACCGGGTCAGTCCTCAGATCAGTGGAACTGCTCTTCTTCAGTGGAGCCAGTCAACGCGGTAACGCTGGACTTGCCACCTTGAATCACTGTGGTGACTTCATCAAAATAGCCGGTACCCACCTCTTGCTGGTGCGACACGAACGTGTAGCCGCGGTCGCGTGCTGCGAACTCTGGTTCTTGCACTTTCTCAACATACGCAGTCATGCCGCGCTTGACGTAATCTTGCGCCAAGTCAAACATGTTGTACCACATGGAGTGAATGCCAGCCAAGGTGATGAACTGGTATTTGTAACCCATGGCGCCCAACTCTTTCTGGAACTTGGCGATGGTGGCATCGTCCAGGTTTTTCTTCCAGTTGAACGAGGGTGAGCAGTT
>JBIKZP010000039.1:0-10049 GCA_044354655.1 Rhodoferax sp.
GGCGCCCGCGCGCGCTGCTGCCAGTGCGGCGGCCAGACCGCCGGGGCCTGAGCCCACCACCAGCACATCGGTGCGGTGAATCACATCAATTTCACGGGCGGGTTCGGTAATTTTTTGGACAGACATAGGGCGTGGCTCGGTGAGGTGGCTTGGGACTTGCGCGGTAAATGGTGGTCGCATTCTGGCATGCAGCCCGCTGGGCAATCCAATCCATGGACGACAGCGGGTGACCCAACCGCGACGGGGCGTAGTCTGGTCAGCGCTCCGGCCCGCAGGCCTTCAAGGCATGTCGAAAATGCGCCCGCGGTTGAGCAGGTTGAGCGGGTCCAGGGCCTGTTTGAGCGTGCGCATCAGCGCGATTTCTTCAACAGAGCGCGTCATCCCCAAATGCGCTTTCTTAGAAAAACCAATGCCATGCTCGCCAGAAATGGAGCCACCCAAGGCGCCGACCGAGGCGTGCACCCGGCGCACCACTTCGTCCTTGAGCCCGGCTTGTGCGGGAATGGGGCCGACCACCAGGTGCAGGTTGCCGTCTCCCAAATGGCCGTAGGTTTGCGTTTGGGGAATGCCCAGCGTTCGGATGTCGCGGCGAATAGCATCGGCCCAGGCTGGCATGTCGGCCACTGGCATGCTGACATCAAAGCCGGCCCACGGGGCGACGGCGCGGGCGGCTTCGCCTGCAGCCTCACGCACGGCCCACAGGCGCTGCGCATCGGCCAGCGATTGGGCCAGCACCACATCCACCGCATCGTCCCAGGCCAATACCTGGGCCAGCGTGTGCTCTAGCAGCGCCAAGTCTTGCGCATGGTCTGCGCCCATGGTTTCAATCAACACCCAGAACTCGGCCGCTTGGGTAAACAGCGGGGGATGAGCCTGAATGGCTTGTGTGGCGAGGGTGAAATAGTCGCGCCACATCACCTCAAAACTGCTCAGTTGCCCGCCCAGACTTTGACGGCACAAACTCAGCAGAGCCTGCACTTGGGCAAAAGTTTGCAAGGCCACCACCGCGGTCTGGCGCGAGGCAGGCAGCGGCACCAGCGCCAGTTGTGCCCGCGTCACAATGCCTAGCGTGCCCTCGCTGCCAATGAAGTGGTGTTTGAGGTCGTAGCCTGCGTTGTCTTTGAGCGCCGCACCCATGCGCGAGATCACTGAACCATCGGCCAGTACGGCTTCAAGCCCCAGGATGGACTGGCGTGTCATGCCGTAGCGCAGCACGCGGTTACCGCCGGCGTTGGTGGCAATAAGACCGCCTATCTGACACGAGCCGCGGCTGCCAATGTCCACCGGAAACATCCAGCCCTGCGCCTGCACATGCTGGTGAATGGTCTCCAGCGGCACGCCAGCCTGCACCGCCAGCGTGCCTTGCTGCGTGTCAAAGTTCTCGATCGCTTGGAGCCGCTCCATAGACAACACGACTTCGCCGACTTGCGGCACACCACTGCCCACCAGGCCAGTCATGCCGCCCTGAATAACCACGGGTTGCGCCAGCGCATGCAGCTGCTTCATCACCTGTGCCACCTCTTGTGGCGTGCGCGGGCGCAGTACCGCCAGCGGTTCACCGCGCTGGCCGCTCCAGTCCTGGCAGTAACGGGGCTCGGCCTGGTCGCCAGGAATCAGGCCGGACGCATCAAAAATGGGCGAGAGGGCCGCTTGCAGGCGGGCGAGGGCGATGCTGGGCGTGGGGTGATTGGACACGCTGTACTTTGGCGTGTTGTGTTGTCAGATCGACAGACCGCCCAGCGATTTACCGCCATCAACAAACAAGGTTTGACCGGTGATAAAACTGGTTTGTGAGGAGGCTAAAAACGCAATGCTGTGGGCTATCTGGTCGGGCGTAGCCGCTTTGCCAGAGGGCTCCAGTCCCTCCCAGGCGGCGAACATCTCGGCCGGCGCCGAGCGTGTCATAGGGGTGTCAGTAAAGCCTGGCGCCACCGAGTTAACAGCAATTTGCAAGGGCCGCAGTTCCATCGCCATGGCCCGGGTCAAACCGATCACGGCCGCTTTGGAGGCCACATAGTGCGCAAAGCGCGTGCCGCCCAATGCACCGCGCGATGAAATGGTCACAATGCGCCCGCCCGCTTTCATGCGCCGCGCGGCTTCTTGCGCTGGGATGAAGGTGCCGATGACATTGACCTCCAGCATGCGTCTGAACGCGTCTTCAGTCAGGTCTAGCAGCGCAGCATCGTTGTAAATGCCGGCGGCGCACACCATCACATCGACGCGGGTGGCCGAGTCCAGGGCTTGCACCACCGCATCGCGGTCGCAAATATCGGTGACCACCGCCCGCACATTCAAGCCTTGTTCGCGTAACTGCGCCACGGCCGCCAGCAACGGTTCGCTGGACAGGTCCAGGGCGACGACTTCGAAGCCGTCGCGTGCCAGGCGCGCCGCAGTGGCCAGGCCAATGCCCTGGGCCGCGCCGGTTACAAAAGCTGTTTTACCCGTGTTGAAGGTCATCATGGGTCATTATTTATAGCCAAAGGCATGGGGCAAGAACAGGATGATCTGCGGGAACCTGGTCAGGATCAGCAGCAGCACGGTGAGCGTCAGCACAAAGGGCCAGATCTCGCGAATGATCTCGATCAGCGGCACCCGGGTCAGCGAGGACATCACGAACAGCAGCAGACCATAGGGGGGTGTGATCAGACCAATCATGAAATTGAGCGTGACCACGATGCCGAAATAGGTAACGTCAATACCCAAGGCCCGCACGCTGGGCATCAGCAGTGGCACAAACACCAGCATCATCACCGAACCATCCAGAAAGCAGCCCAGCACCAGAAAGAACAGGTTCACCACCAGCATGAACTGCATCTGGCTGAGCTGCATGGCCGCGATAGCCGCCACTAGGCTGTCAGCCAAGCGCTCATTGGCAATGGCGTAGTTCAGGATGTAGGCGCTGGCAATCAGCAGCATGGTGGTGGCGGTCTGGCGTGATGATTCGGCAAAGACGGCGCGCAGGGTTGACACCTTGATCTTGCGGTAGAGCACCGTGCCCAGGATCAGCGCCCACAGGGCCGCCACCGCCGCCGACTCAGTGGGCGAGAACACGCCCGACCAGATGCCGCCCAGCAGCACCACCGGCAGCGTGAGCGAGGGCGTGGCGCGTAACATCACGCCCGGCAATTGGGACACCGGCACATGCTCGGCTGCCGGAATATTGCGGCGCTTGGCAATCAGCCAGATGGCGATCATCAGCGCGCCGCCCATCATCACGCCAGGGATCAGGCCGGCCAGAAACAGGGCGCCGATCGAAGCGCCGGAGATCAGCGCGTAGATCACCAGCGGGATGGAGGGCGGGATAATGGGCGCAATGGTGGCCGCCGCTGCGGTGATGGCGCAAGCCAGCCCTGCGGGGTACTTGCCAATCTCGCGCATCATGCGCACCGCCACCAGGCCAGGGCCGGCGGCGTCGGTGATGGCGCTGCCGCTCATGCTGGAAAAAATCATGCTGACCAATACCGTGACATGGCCCATGCCGCCGCGGAAACGGCCGACCAGTGCATTGGCCATGGCCCACAGCCGGTCGCTGATGGAGGCGGCGTTCATGATGTTGGCCGCCAGAATGAACATCGGGATCGCCACCAGCACGTACATCGCCGTCATCTGGCCCATCACCTGGCCCACCAACAGACCGATGTCCTGCCGGGTCGTAAACAGGTAGACGGCGCCACCGCCGAACATCACCAACGCCAAGGGCAGCCGCATCAGGGCGCCAAAAACCACAGCGCCCACCAGGGCGTACAGACCCGGTGTCATGGCGTCTCCCTCTGGTCTTCACCGGTCCAGCGCGCCAGCTCATCGGGCCAGCGCGGCGACAGCAGGCGCCACAGGCTCAACAACTGACGCACCACAATGGCGATGAAGAA
The DNA here is from genome assembly GCA_044354655.1 of Rhodoferax sp. Lineage (GTDB taxonomy): Bacteria > Pseudomonadota > Gammaproteobacteria > Burkholderiales > Burkholderiaceae_C > Rhodoferax. Next base: position 3,870 of record JBIKZP010000039.1, read on the forward strand.
GATAGGAAAGATTGCGTAAACAAAGTCCAGCCGCATTTCCAGCATGTCGGTCTTTTCACGCCATAGGAACAGGGTGTAGTCCACCATGCCGGGCAAAGCGGCGAACATCAAGATAACGAAGGCCAAATTGCCTACCAACAACATCAGGCGCTGTCGCTCGGGCGCCAGGTTAACAAACACAATGTCAAACGAAATGTGCTCAGACCAGCGCAACACAAAGGCGCCGGTCCAGAGCACCGACCACACCATCAACACAGTCACCGCCTCATCGGTCCAGCTGACTGGCCGGTTCAGCACATAACGCATGCCCACCCCGTAGATGAACAGAATGAACACCACCCCCATACTGAGGGTTGACACGGCTTCGGCGAGCCGCTTATACAAGGGTAAGACGTTGGGTTGCATGGTGTGATGAGTTCAGTTGCAATGGATTATTTGACAGCTTGAATCCGGGCCAGCAGTCCTGGTTTCCATTTGGCAGCCATGCCGGAGTTGTCATACTCTTTGAGCACCACCGTGCGAAACGCTGTGGCATCGGGCTCGCTGATGCGAATGTTGGCAGCGCGGAAGGTGTCCAGCGCCGATTTTTCGTCTAGCAGGGTTTTGGCAATCTGCATGTCCGCAGCTTCACGGGCTGACGTCCGCAGCTCGGCTTGCTGCGCCGGTGTCAGCTTGTCGAAAAACGGTTTGGCGATGGCAATAAACACCGGTTGCACCAAGTGCTTAGTCAACACCACCTGCTTGGTGACTTCATGGAATTTCCAGTCACGCGTCATGCTGGTGGGGTTGTCCTGGGCATCGATGGCGCCGGTCTTCAAGGCCAGGTAGACCTCGGTGATGGGCATGGACACTGGCGTGGTGCCCAGCGCCTTGGCCAGGACCTGGAACGAAGCACCGGGTGGCATGCGCATCTTGGTGCCAGCCAGGTCGGAGGGCTTTTCGATCTTCTTGTCGTTGGTCAGGTTGACGGTGCGTGTGCCCAGGTAAGCGGTATCCAGGATCACCAGCCCGACCTTGGCCGCCACATCGTCGTAGTACTCTTTGCCGATGTCGCTGCGGAAAGTCTTGATCAGGTGGTCGGCATCGCGGAACAGGTAAGCGGCGCTGAAGACGCCGTACTCGGGCAGCTGGGCTTCGATCTCGAAGGTCACCGGGCTGGCCATCTCCAGGTTGCCGCGCTGCATCGCGGGCAGTTCAGTGCCTTGGCGAAACAGCGCACTGGCCGTGTGCACCGACACTTTGATGGCGCCAGGAAACTTGGCTTCCATGCGTGCCTTCATCATGCGAAACGCATCGGACAGCGGTGAGTTATCGGGTGCAGCCGTAGACACCCGAATTTCGGTTTGGGCCAGAGCCACAGGTGCAAAACTGGTCACAGCCAGGGCTGCCGCAGCAGCAAGAATTAAACGTCTCATGGTTTTTTCTCCTCAGTTAAATTGAATAAGCAAAACGATCCATTACGCAACAGCCTGGATCCTTGGCCGATGAAAACAAAGTTGGCAGCGCCTTAGCGCGGTGCCTGCACCACGACGGACAAGCGGCCAATGCCGGCTATCTCGGCGTCTACCTGATCGCCCACTTTTAAAAAAGTTTTCGATGGCGTGCCCACGCCAGCCGGGGTACCGGTCAGCAACACATCGCCGGGGTCCAGCGTCATGATGCGCGAGGCAACCGACAGCTGCTCGGCCACGCTAAAGATCATGTCTTTGGCATGGCCGTTCTGTTTGGCCTGGCCGTTCACCCACAGTTTGAGCGAGGTGTTTTGCGGGTCGCCCAGCGCGCTGGCTGGAACAAGGCGCGGTCCTAACGGGCAGCAGGTGTCATTGGCTTTGCCGGCCACCCAATCGAGTTTGTAAAAGGTCTCGGGGGCGCGGTTGTGGTCACGCGCCGAGAAATCAATGGCCACGGTGTAGGCGGCTACGTAATCCAGCGCACCTTCAACCGGAATGTTTCGCGCGCGCTTGCCAATGACCAGCGCCAACTCGATTTCCCAGTCAAACGCTTGCGTGCCGATAGGCATGTGCACCGTGGGGCCTTCGCCCACGACGGCATTGCGCGGCGGTTTCATGAAGAAGAACAAGCGCTGGTCTTCTTTCTTGGCGCCGGGCATGCCCATTTCAGCCAGGTGGTCGAAGTAATTGGCGCCTGCGCACAGAATTTTTCCGGGGTAGAGCAAGGGGGCGAGCCGATGCAAGGCGGTGACACGGTCGGCCTCGCTCACCTGACGGGCCGCCTCGGGTAAATGGGGCCAGACTGCGTCGTAGTGTTCAAACAGGCTGGCTACGGTGCTCAAGGCGGGTTGACCGACCCGTGCCAGCGAAGGCGCCAGCGCGTACAACTTGTCCTGCAACTCCAGGCACGCCACAGGGCCTTGTTGCGTTTGTACCGTTGCCAGGGCCCACTGGCCAGCATGAGACGTCATAATTGTTCCTATAAATGTTTTATTAATTTATAATCGCATCGTAATTTTATAAAATGTATCGGTCAAGATATTTTTTGGGTACCTATGGAAACTACTGAGAGCCTGTCCCATGCCGAGCGCGCTTACCGTCGCTTGCGCAGCGAAATCTTGTACGGCGACCTGATGCCTGGCGAGCGTTTGCGCGCTGCTGAGTTGCAGGACCGCTTCAGCCTAGGGCTGACGCCCATCCGCGAAGCCCTGATGCGCTTGTCGAGTGAGAACCTGGTGGAGGTTGACCCGAACCGGGGCTCGCGCGTGAGTGATGCCTCGCTGGCCGAGTTGACCGACTTGATGGCGACGCGCCGCGAGATTGAAAAACTGTGCCTGACCTCGGCCATGACTTATGGCGACACCGCCTGGGAAGGTGACATCGTGGCGGCATTGCACCGGTTGTCACGCACGCCGCTGCCTACTTCTAAGAATGACCGCGAGGCGGCTACGCAGTGGGAAGCCCAGCACCGGAGTTTTCACTTTGCGCTGGTGAGTGCCTGCAAGGAAAAATGGTTGCTCAGGTTCTGGAACGTCTTGACCGACCATTCCGAGCGCTACCGTAAATACCGTTTGTTTCAACAGCAGGAACCGTCTGCCCCAACGCCAGTGCGCAACGTGAATGAAGAACACCAGGCGCTGATGGACGCGGTGCTGCGTCGTGACATCCCCACGGCCACGCGGTTGATGCAAGAACACCTGAACGCCACCGAGCAATCAGTGGCCCGCCTGCTGAGTCAATTGCCCCCAACTGTTAAGGAATCCTCATGATCATCCGCTCTGCTGTACTGGAAGGTACCCCCCGTGCGCAAGACCGCGCCTCCTTTGACCAGCACATGGAAACCACGGTGCTCACAGCCATCGCCAGCTACCCCGGCATTTTGAAAGTGGTGTTGCGCAAGCCACTGGAACAAGAAGCGGGTGCTCCTCCCATTTACATGGTGTTTGACTTGTACTTTCCCACGTTGCAAGCCATGCATGACGCTTTGGCCAGCTCGGTGAGGCAGACGGTACGGGCCCAGTTGGCGCAGGTCATGTCGGGTTTTGAAGGCAAGGTGTATCACCTGGTAATGCAAGAAAGTGCTTACGCCCCATGACCACCCTGGTGCTTGGTGCCGGGCTGATTGGTAGCCTGACGGCGCAGCTGCTGCTGGCCCAGGGCGACAGCGTGGTGCTGACCGATTTGCGCGTGCCGCAGTTGGCCCCCTCAGGAGTTGGCCACCTCGCCACCTTGGCGTTGGATGTGACAGATTTCCCCGCCCTCATGGACGTCGTCAGGCAGCACGGCGTCACGCGCATCGTGCATACAGCGGCGCTGCTGTCCACGGCGATTCGCCAGGACCCCTTGCTCGGCATTCGCGTCAATGTCATGGGTACAGCCCACGTGTTGGAATGTGCGCGGCAGCTGTCTTTGCAGCGTGTGGTACTGGCCAGCTCTACCACGCTGGCGTACAACACCTTTGGGCAACATGGGCCACAAGCCATGGAAGAAGATGTGCCCATGCGTTTGCTCAGCGAGCGTCCGGCCAGCATATATGCCGCCACCAAACTGGCGGGAGAGCAACTGGCCTTGCTTTACAGCGATCTGTATGGCGTGGAGACGGTGTCCTTGCGCTACGGCGCTGTTCTGGGCGGTGACCTGGAGCGCCCCACCAGTGTTCCCGGGCGCCTGATACAGACCCTGGTGCAGGCGGCGCGCAGTGGCCAGGTGTGCGCGTTGGATGACCCGTTTCTGGTGTGGGGCGGCCGAGAAGAGTTTGTGGATGCCCGTGACTGCGCGCGCGCCAATGTGTGCGCCCTACAGGCGACTCAGCTCAAGCAGCGTGTCTACAACATTGCCAGTGGCGAGTGGTTCTCGCTCGGTGAGTTTGTGCTGGCCATGCAACGCGAGTGGCCGCAGCTGCAGGTACAACTGCCGACAGAACCCAGCACCGGCTTTGCGGGTTTTCCTCATCAACGTCCCTCACCTTCCAGCATTGAAGCGGCCCAGCTGGAGTTGGGTTTTCAAACCGACTACACACTCGGTGATTCACTGGCCTATTGGTGCCGGGACGCCAGCATTCCCTAGCTCGCCAGGCAGATTTGCCCGATATCATGTTTGCTTTGCAATCCCTAAGGCCAAACCATGAACGCTCCCCTGCCTTTGCCCGCGCTTGATGCCATCCGTGCCCATGAGGCTGAGATGGTGGCTATTCGGCATGAAATTCACGCCAATCCCGAATTGGCGTATGAAGAGCACGCCACCAGCGATCTGGTGGCCGAGCGCTTGCAGCGCTGGGGCTGGGAAGTACACCGTGGGCTGGGCGGGACCGGCGTGGTGGGCACGCTGCGCGCGGGCACCAGCACCCGACGCATTGGCTTGCGTGCCGACATGGATGCGCTGCCTATTGCAGAAACCTCTGGCAAGCCTTGGGCCAGCAAGGTGTTTGGCAAGATGCACGCCTGTGGCCACGATGGCCACACCGCCATGCTGTTGTCAGCAGCGCGTCATTTGGCGGCTACTCGTAACTTTGACGGCATCGTACACGCCGTTTTTCAACCGGCTGAAGAAGGGCTGGCGGGTGCGCTCAAGATGCTGGAGGACGGATTTCTGGAACTCTTTCCATGCGACGCCATGTTTGGCATGCACAACATGCCCGGTGTGCCCGAGGGGCAATTCATGGCGGTGCCAGGTTTTGCCATGGCCAGCGGCGACACCTGCATCATCACCGTCAAGGGCACCGGGGGGCATGGCGCCATTCCTCAAACGGCGGTTGACCCGGTGTTGGCAGGGGCCAGCATTGTGATGGCCTTGCAAAGCATCGTGTCGCGCAATGTCCCGCCCTTGCACACCGGCATCATCACCGTGGGCGCCTTCTTGGCAGGAGATGCCCCCAATGTCATCCCCGGCACGGCCGAGCTGCGCCTGACGGTGCGCGCCATGCAACCCGAGGTGCGCGACTTGCTGGAAAAGCGCATTGCTGAAGTGGCGCAGGCGCAGGCCATCAGTTACGGCGCCACGGCCGAGGTGAACTACATCCGCCGCTACCCCGTGCTCAACAACACGCCGGAGCACACCGAATTTTGCAAACAACTGGTGCGCGACTGGCTGGGCGACGCCGGGTTGGTGGCTAAAGCAGAAGCAATCACGGCCAGCGAAGACTTTGCTTTCTTTCTGGAGAAAGTGCCCGGCTGCTTCATCAATATAGGTAACGGCATAGGCAGCCAAGGCGGCTGCATGGTGCACAACGCCGCCTATGACTTCAACGACCGCGTGCTGTCCACGGGGGCTACCTACTGGGTCAAGCTGGCAGAACGTTGGTTGGCGCCACAGCCCTGAGCAGGCCGCTAAATTGAGCCTTGATAGGGAAAGCACCTAGCGGTGAATGTCGTTATTTGTCATTAATAAGTCGGAACACGATGAATGGAGCTGACTCAGCCATCGCACAATGAATCAGACTTTTCAAAAGTCCCGTGCGTTGAATTCTGAGTCCGTAGCCAAGTTTCATTCCAACCTTTAGGAGCTGTCCGCCATGTCACAAGAACTTCAGTATTTGAGCCAGCAAGTGGCGCTAGGGCGCAGTTCGCGCCGAGATTTTCTGGGTCGCGCGGCGGCTTTAGGCGTTTCGGCGGCCTTGGCCAACACCCTGCTGGCCAGCGCAGCCCTGGCGGCCGGCCCTGTCAAGGGCGGTACCTTGAAAATTGGTTTGGTAGGCGGCGCCGCCACCGACAGCAATGACCCGGCCACGTTC
>JBIKZP010000383.1:0-3277 GCA_044354655.1 Rhodoferax sp.
GATGGAATGTCGCATCAACGCCGAAGACCCTTTCCGGGGTTTCTTGCCTTCCACCGGCCGCTTGGTGCGCTTTCAGCCGCCCCGGGAGACCATGTTTGCCAGCGATACCCACCAATGGCAGGGCGTGCGCGTGGACACCGGCGTGCAGGACGGCGGCGAGATTCCGATGTACTACGACTCGATGATTGCCAAGCTCATCGTGCATGGCAAAGACCGGTTGGAGGCGATTGCCAAGATGCGCGAAGCCCTGAACGGATTTGTGATCCGAGGCATCAGCAGCAATATCCCGTTCCAGGCCGCTTTGTTGGCACACCCCAAGTTTGTGGCGGGTGATTTCAACACCGGCTTCATCGCCGAGAACTACGCCCAAGGCTTCCGCGCCGAGGACGTGCCGCACGATGACGCTGACCTGCTGATTGCCTTGGCCGCCTTTGTCAACCGCAAATACCGCAACCGCGCCACCGCCATCAGCGGCCAGCTTGAAGGTCATGAAGTGGCGGTGGGTGAAGACTTTGCGGTGGTGACCCTGGGCCAGCAAGGCGCCAGCACCACCACCGCCGTGACGGTGACCGACTTTGAAGGCAAAACCGGCTCCAGTGTGGTGCAGGTGGGCGAGAAGCGCTACCAGCTGTGCAGCAACTACCGCCTGGGCGACGTGCGCATCAGTGGCAGCTGCAATGGCCAGCCTTTCACGGCGCAGGTGGAGCGCGGCAGCCTGGCGCTGAAAAACCCGCTGGCCTTGCGCATCTCGCACAACGGCACACAGATTGACGCGCTGGTGCTCTCGCCACGCGCCGCAGAACTCTATACCTTGATGCCCTATAAGGCACCGCCTGACATGAGCCGCTTCGTGCTCTCGCCTATGCCGGGCTTGCTGGTGGAGGTGTCGGTGCAGCCTGGCCAAAAAGTGCAAGCGGGTGAGCGTGTGGCCGTGATTGAGGCCATGAAGATGGAGAACGTGTTGTTTGCCGTGGCCGATGGCGTGGTGGGCAAGGTGTTGGCATCCAAGGGCGAGAGCCTGACGGTGGACCAGCCTATTGTTGAATTTTCCTGAGCTGGAGACCCTATGAAACAGCCCCTTTCACAGGCGCAGGACAGGCCTTTCCAAGTGCTGGGCATCCAGCAAATCGCCATTGGTGGTACCGACAAATCCCGCATGCAAAAGCTCTGGGTAGATATGCTGGGCTTGGAGGTGACCGGTACTTTCAAGAGCGAACGCGAGAACGTGGACGAAGACATTTTGGCCATGGGCCACGGCGCCTACAAAGTCGAGGTCGACTTGATGCAGCCCTTGGACATGGACAAAAAACCTGCCGTTCACACCACGCCCTTGAACCATGTGGGCCTGTGGATTGACGACTTGGCCTTGGCGGTGAGTTGGCTCACGGCCCAAGGCGTTCGTTTTGCCCCAGGCGGCATTCGCCAGGGTGCGGCTGGGTACGACATTTGTTTTTTGCACCCCAAGGCCAACGATGAATTTCCGATAGCCGGGGAGGGCGTGTTGATTGAACTGGTACAGGCACCGCCCGAGGTGATTGCAGCCCTACGACGGGCCTGAGCCCACGCGCTTCAGGTGTAAATGAGCTGGTCTGAGGGTTTAGACGCCACCCGCAGCGGCATCTCGTTTGGCCCTGGAGCGGGCCAAGGCGGCTTCGATGACGGCGCGCTTCTTATCCAGAATGGCCGGGTCGGTGTGTTGGGAATGGGCGGGCAGGTCAGCCAATTTGGCCAAGGCTTTTTCTTCCAACCTCTGGTCGTTCTCAGTCACTTCCCGGGCTCGACGCTGGCTGCCCAAGGCATAGCGTTGTTGCGCCTGCCCCGCCAATGCTGGGGACCAGGCGTTCCACCCGGTTTCTTTACCGGTGACATTATCCAACTCAATACAGTCAACCGGACAAACCGGCAGGCACAGCTCGCAACCCGTGCAGTAGGCTTCAATCACGGTGTGCATGCGCTTGTTGCTGCCCACAATGGCGTCAGTCGGGCAGGCCTTGATGCACAAGGTGCAGCCAATGCACCAGTCCTCGTCGATAAAGACCACGTTGCGGTGGCCCTCTGCACCGTGGGTTGGGTTGAGGGGCAGCACGGGGTGACCGCTGATGGCCGCCAGCCGTTCAATGCCTTGTGCACCGCCCGGTGGGCACTGGTTGATGCTGGCCGACCCCTGGGCTATGGCGTTCGCGTAAGCCGCGCAGTCTGGGTAGCCGCAACGGGTGCACTGCGTCTGCGGCAGAGCTGCCAGCAGACGCTGTGCCAGGGCCTCAATGGCCGCTATGACTGCCGCCATTACTTTTGGGAAGCAACCTTCTTGGCAACTGGTTTGGCGGCAGTTGCTTTGACCGGTTTAGCCACTGTTTTAGCGGCTTTTTGGGTCACAGTTTTGACCACTGCCTGGGCGACTGTTTTGGCCACTTTTTGGACGACAACCGGGGTACTTTTTGCTTTGACGCGTGGCGCTTTGGCCACTGCAGCAGGCTTTGCCGCGGCAACTTTGGCCTCTGCCTTGGGCTGGTGCTTGAGAATGAACGCTTTGACTTGTGGGTAGACCACGTCGCGCCAGCGGCGTCCCGAGAAAATACCGTAATGGCCTGCACCGGGAACTTCCAGGTGTTTTTGCTCTGTCGCTACTACGCCGCTGCAAATGCTGTGGACCGCTTCGGTTTGACCGGAGCCGGAGATGTCGTCCAACTCGCCTTCAACCGAGAACAGGGCTGTAGTGCTGATGTCTTGGGGGCGCACACGCTCCAACTTGCCGTCTAAATTGCGCACGTCCCAAGTGCCGTTGACCAGGCTGAAGTCTTGGAACACCACCCGAATGGTTTCCAGGTAGTAGTCAGCGTCCATGTCGAGCACGGCGTTGTACTCGTCATAAAACTTGCGGTGCGCCTCGGTGCTGGCGTCGTCTCCCTTGATCAGGTCTTTGAAGTAGTCGTAATGGCTCTTGGCATGGTTGCTGGGGTTCATGGCGACAAAGCCAGAATGCTGCAAGAAGCCGGGGTACACGCGACGTCCGGCACCCGCAAAATTGGTGGGCACGCGGTAAATCACATTGTTTTCAAACCACTCAAAGCTCTTGTTCATGGCCAGGTTGTTGACCGCCGTGGGCGACTTGCGGGCATCGATTGGGCCGCCCATCATGGTCATGCTCAGCGGTGTTGTCTCACCCCGGCTGGCCATGAGAGAGACAGCAGCCAGCACGGGTACGGTGGGCTGGCACACGCTCATGACGTGGCAATTGCCGTAAATGCCTTGCAGGTGGCGAATGAATTCCTGCACG
>JBIKZP010000384.1:0-3275 GCA_044354655.1 Rhodoferax sp.
GGGCAACGCGGCCAGTTGTTTTTTAACCTGCGACAAGAGCAGGGTTTGCTGCTCTTGCAGGGTTTGCAGTTGGCGGTAAGTGGCTTCTTCGGCGTCTTCGCCAGACTGTTGGCGCAGCGACGAGGGCAGCGGGCTGGTGGCGCGGCCTTCCTCAGCCTCACCGCCGCCGGCCATGGAGGTTTGGGCAATGGCCTGCGCCTTGGTGGGTTTGTCTTGGGTGCGGGCGTTCACCAGCACCACCTCCAACGGCGTGTCTTCAAACACGCGGTTGAAGGTTTCAGGGTCGACCAACCGAACCGTGAGCAACACCCCATGCACCAGCAGGGAGACCCCCAGCGCCAGTTGAAGTGGGCTCAAGGTTCTGAAGTTCACGGAGCCACAGGTTCTGAACTGGCCGGGTTGGCGGGGGCGGGCTCTTCGCTCATGTCCACGGCAATGGCAATGGGGCCTGCGGCATCGTCCTCGTCTTCGGCCTCGGCTTCTTCAGGCCCTGCCAGGTCTTGCGCTGGCGTGTCCAGACGCGCCACCACCGTGCCGCCAATGTCGAGCATCACCTCGTCAATGTCCCCCAGCTTCACCCGCACCCGTGCGCCGCGCGGCAGGTCTTTGGCCCCCACCACCATCAGCACCAGCGGAATATCGTCGGCGCGCACCATGTTCTCCTTGAACACAGTGGCTTCTATCTCGGTCAAGCCTTGCTGCTGTACGTACTTCAAAATCCAAAAACGCTCAATGGCGTTCTGGTAGCCGTTGTAGGCCGAGTAGGCGGCGTCGAAGCTGGAGATGATGGAGAACAGGTCCGCATCCTTCGGCTTGAACGGGGCCACCAGCGCGGCGGTCTTGCCGTGGCGCGCACAGGCAATGATTTGCCATTGGTTGACCAGGTCGGTGTAGCGCCGCAGCGGCGAGGTGCTCCAGGCGTAGCTGGGCACGCCAATGCCCGCGTGCGGCAGCGCCTTGGTGCCCATGCGCACCTTGACGCCGGGCAGCAAGCTGGCCTGGCTGCGGTAGATGCCGGGCACGCCGAGCTCGGCCATCCAGTTGCCCCAGGTGCTGTTGGCCAAAATCATGGCCTCGGCCACGATCAGGTCCAGCGGCGCGCCGCGTTGGCGAATGCTCAGGCGCACCTCTTCGTGGCCTTGGGGCTCCTGGCTGTTGTTGCCCACCAGTTTGAAGTTGTAGTCGGGCCGGTTGAAGGTCTCGGGCTTGCCGCGCACCACTTCACGGCCGGCCTTCAGGTGGTTGGCCAGGCGGAACAGGAACGACAGCGGGACGCGTTTGTCGTGCAAATTGTCGTGCGCCTGCGCCTGAACATGGCCAGGTTCTGCGGCGTGCTCAAACTCAGGGTTTTGCAGCCAGTCGGCGGTCACGATGGCGTCGAGCTGGTCATGGCGCAAATTGGCGGCAATGTGCACGCGCTCCAGCCGGGTTTCACGCGCGGTGATCTCCAGCGTGGCCTCGTCCAGGGTCACATACAAAGACACCGCCGGGCAGTCGCGGCCTTCTTGCAGGGTGTAGTTTTGCACCACGTCGTCGGGCAGCATGGTGATTTTGTAGCCCGGCATGTAGACCGTGGAGAGGCGGTTGCGCCCCAGCACATCGATGGGGCTGCCGGGCAACACGGCCAGACCGGGCGCGGCAATGTGAATGCCCAGCACCACGCTGCCACTGCCCAGGCCTTGCACCGACAGCGCGTCGTCAATCTCGGTGGTGGCGGAGTCGTCAATGGAGAAGGCGCGGGCGCTGGACAGCGGCAACTCGTCCTTGATAAGCGGCGCCTCCAGTTTGGGAAAGCCCGTGCCCTTGGGAAAGTTTTCCAGCAAAAAGCGCTTCCAATGAAACTGGTACGGCGAGTCAATGGCGCCGGCCTTGATCAGCAGGTCCAGCGGGCCCAGCCGGGTGGCGCGCGAGGCTTCCACCACGGCTTTGTACTCAGGCGCGTTTTTGTCGGGCTTGAACAGAATTTTGTAGAGCTGGTCGCGAATGGCCTGCGGGCAAACGCCTTGGCTCAGGTCTTGCACCCAGGCCTCGGTTTGCAGGGCAATTTGCTTCTTTTTCTCAATGGCGGCCAGCGCCAGCGCAATGATCTCGGCCGGCGCCTTTTTGAAGCGTCCCTTGCCGGCGCGGCGAAAGTAGTGCGGTGCCTCAAATAAGCGCACCAGCATGCCGGCTTGCTGCTCCAGCGTGGCGTTGGCGTTGAAATACTCGCGCGCCAGGTCGGCAAAGCCAAACTCCTCCTCGGGCGAGAATTCCCAGGCCAACTCCAGCTCAATGGTCTGGCTCAGGGCCTGAGCCGCCGCCAGCAAAGCGGCTGGCGCCGGTTTCTCAAACTTGAGCAAGATGTTGGCGGCCTTCACCTTGACGCGCTTGCCGCTGTCCAACTCCACCTGCGCAGACGACTCCGCCTCCGACAGCACCCGACCGGCCATGAATTTTCCGGCTTCTTCAAACAATAAAAACATGAGGCGCATTGTCCCAGTAAATCAGCCGCCGCTCACGACGGGGCTGGTTACGGCGGCTTCACTGGCGGGTAGAGGCTCATTTTCGGGCTAAAAAGGCCAGAAAAGGATATGAAAAAGCCCCCGCGGCTTTGGGAGCTGGGGGGCGTTGGTGGGAATCGGGTGCTTAGGCCGGTAGGGCCTAAGAGAGCGAGATCTATCGGCGGACGAAATTTAGGGTTCCAGATCCGGCTGTTCCACTGAAACTAGCTGTTCCAGTACCACTGATGAAATCAAACTTACCGTCAATTGTGATGGTCGACGTTCTGGTACTAGTGAGAATGAAGGCCCCTGTAGTGGGGTTAAAGGATGTCAGGTTGCAGATGTCACCTGCACTAGTGCACGAAAATACACCGCTCTCGCTGAGGTTTCCGGTGCCCCACACGGTAGACGGATCGCTGTCCAGAAACGCATCCCATGTGCCCTGATAGGAGGCTTGGGTAAGCGCCAGTGGTGTATCCACAGTCACTACTGGCAATCCCAGCTTGGACAGTACCGCCGCTGATGCTCCAGTGTTCAGACTTGCACTGTTGTAGGGCTTCGGCCGGTTTTGATACCCCCAATACACCTTGCCGCCGCGCTCAATAAACACGCGTGTCCAATCAAGGGCCGCTGCCATGGACGGCAAGCCAGAAAAGCTCAGCGTTCGGGCATCACCCACGGTTTTTATGCTGTAGGTGCCCGTTCCGAGTGGGTCGCAGTTACGAGTAGAGCCAGCATAGCTTTCTTTGCAGGCGTAGAACGTGGCATTTCCATTGGTGCCAAGACCTGCTCGCA
>JBIKZP010000040.1:0-10033 GCA_044354655.1 Rhodoferax sp.
CTTCGGCAGCTTTCTTGCCCTTCAGTTTTTTTTTAAAGGCCCAGCGATGAACCTCGATACGCCCCAGTCTGTTGTCACCAAGACCCGCATGCAAGACGTCTTTGCGCGTCAGGAAGCGACGGCTCTGCGCTTGCGCAGTTCTACCGCGCTGGAGCGTATTGCCAAGATTCGCCGCTTGCGCGACGCGGTGATTGCGCATACCGAGGACTGGTACCGCGCCGCCTACGCAGACTTCAAAAAACCGCAGGGCGAGGTTGATCTGGCCGAGATTTTGCCGGTGTGTGTGGAGGCCAATGACGCCATTCGCCACCTCAAGAAATGGATGAAACCCAAGCATGTCTGGCCCACGCTTTTGACCGGTGGAACCCGCAGCCATGTGCAATATGTGCCACGCGGGCGCTGCCTGATCGTGGGCCCGTTCAATTACCCGGTCAACCTCACTTTGGGGCCGCTGGTGTCCGCCATTGCGGCGGGTAACACCGCCATTCTCAAACCGTCCGAGTTGACGCCCCATTTGTCGGCATTGATGGTCAAGCTGGTGCAAGAAATTTTCAGCGAAGACGAAGTGGCCATTTTTGAAGGCGAGGCCGATGTGGCACAGGCGCTGCTGGAGCTGCCGTTTGACCACATCTTCTTCACAGGCAGCCCGGCTATTGGCCGCCATGTCATGACCGCTGCGGCCAAAAACCTCAGCAGCGTGACGCTTGAGCTGGGTGGCAAAAGCCCCACCATCATCGACGCCAGCGCCAACCTGAAACTCGCCGCCACCAACATCATGTGGGCCAAGTTTGCCAACTCCGGGCAAACCTGCATTGCACCAGACCACGTGTTTGTCCACGAAAGCGTCAAGGAGGAGTGGGTCAACCTGTGCCGTGCAGAGTTGACCCGGGCCTATGGCACCAGCCTGGCTGAGCAGCAAAATAGCCCGCACTTGGCGCATATCGTCAACGCGCGTCACACCTCCCGCGTGAAAGCCTTGCTCGATGATGCCAAAGCGCTGGGCGCCCGCACCCTCACCGGTGGCGAGACGGTAGCCTCCGATTGTTTCGTGCAGCCCACGCTGCTCGACAATATTCCAGGCAGTGCGCGCATCATGAATGAAGAGGTGTTTGGCCCGCTGCTGCCGGTGATTGGTTACACCGACATCAACGCGGTGGTGGCCAGCATCAATGCCGGCCCCAAGCCGCTTTCGCTCTATATTTATAGCCGCGACAACGCCAATATCGACCGCGTGCTGATGAACACCGTGTCCGGCGGTGCCTGCGTCAACCATGCGCTGATGCAGTTTTTGCACGGCAATCTGCCGTTTGGCGGCATCAACAACTCCGGCATTGGCAACGCGCACGGGCATTACGGCTTCATGGCGTTCAGCCATGAGCGGGCCGTGGTGCGCACGCAAATTTCATTGGTGGCTACGCTGTTTTCTGCCGGAAAAGTGCCCGTCCTGGTGCGGCGACTGATGAAATCGGCCTTCAAGATTTTGTAAATCTCAGTAGGTGAGCCATTCTTTTCTAGGGTTTTTTGGTCCTTGATGCAAATAGTAACTGTTCTCATTTAGAATTCAGAGATGCTCATTCGGACGTTCATGTCCCTACAGCCTTTAGAGTTCACTTAATGAAAAAAACAGTCTTTTCGATGGTCCGTCGTTTCAGTGGTTTGGCACTGGCTTGCGGTTTGTTAGCGACCGCCACGCTGTCCGGGGCCCAAACAGGCTCTGCCAGTGAGGGCATTCTGGTGTACAACGCCCAGCACGTCAGCCTGACGCAGGCCTGGGCTAATGCGTTTACCGCCGAGACCGGTATCAAGGTCACCCTGCGCAATGGCAGTGACACCGAGCTAGGTAACCAGATTGTTCAGGAAGGGGCGGCTTCACCCGCTGATGTGTTCCTGACTGAAAACTCCCCCGCCATCGCGCTGGTTGATTCACGTGGCCTGTTGGCGCCGCTGGCCGGCGACACGCTGGCTCAAACTGCGGCCAACTACCGGCCTGCCCATGGCCGCTGGACCGGCATTGCCGCGCGCAGCACCGTGTTTGTTTATGACAAACGCCGCCTGTCGCCAGCGCAATTGCCCAAATCGTTGCTGGACCTGGCCAAACCCGAATGGAAAGGCCGCTGGGCTGCTTCGCCAGCGGGCGCAGACTTCCAGGCCATCGTCAGCGCACTGCTGGAGTTGAAAGGCGAGGCCAGCACGCTGGCCTGGCTCAAGGCCATGAAGGAAAACGCCGTCACCTTTAAAGGCAATGGCGTGGCCATGAAAGCGGTGAACGCCGGACAAGTGGACGCCGCAGTCATTTACCACTACTACCGCGTTGCCGACCAGGCCAAAACCGGCGAGAACAGCAACAACTTGGGAGTGCATTACTTTAAAAATGAAGACCCAGGCGCTTTTGTCAGCATCTCGGGTGGCGGCGTGCTGGCCTCCAGCAAACGCCAGACCCAAGCACAGGCCTTTGTGAAATGGGTCACTGGCAAGGGCGGGCAAGGCATTTTGCGCACGGGCGACTCCTACGAATATGCCGTGGGCACAGGCGCGGCCTCGCACCCCCAGCTGGTGCCTTTGGCCGAGTTGCAATCGCCCAAGGTGGAGCCGTCCAAACTCAACAGCAAAAAGGTGTCTGACCTGATGACGCAGGCCGGCCTGTTCTGACCCGGGCTCGGTACCCAAACGCCACCCCCTAAACCCCGCTTGCATTGCCCATGAATATCGGTCTCCCTGCCTTCACCCGCATGCCCTGGTTGGCTGTGGCTGCACTGGCGGTGTCGGTACTGGCGCTGCTGCCGCTGGGTTTTGTGCTTTGGGTAGCGCTGCAGTCCGGCTGGCAAACGGTTCTGGAGCTGGTGTTTCGTCCGCGTGTGGGCGAACTGCTGATCAACACCGTGTGGCTGGTCGGCGTCACTGTGCCGCTGGCCACTATGCTGGCCCTGGCCCTGGCGTGGTTGACCGAGCGCAGTGACCTGCCCGGAGCGCGCACCTGGGCCTGGCTGGCTGCAGCCCCCCTGGCTGTGCCGGCCTTTGTGCACAGCTACGCCTGGGTGACAGTGGTGCCTGGGCTGCACGGGCTGGGCGGCGCTGTGCTGGTGTCGGTGTTGGCCTATTTCCCCTTTTTGTACTTGCCCATAGCCGCCGCCATGCGCCGGCTTGACCCGGCCCTGGAAGACACGGCGGCCTCACTGGGCCTGGGCGCCTGGGCGGTGTATTTGCGGGTGGTGCTGCCACAGCTCAAGCTGGCCATCTGGGGCGGCGCCCTGTTGGTGGGCTTGCATCTGTTGGCAGAGTACGGCCTGTTTGTGATGATTCGTTTTGACACCTTCACCACCGCCATCGTGGACCAATACCAGTCCACCTACAACGGCCCGGCGGCGAATATGCTGGCTGGCGTGCTGGTGCTGTGCTGCTTGGTGTTGCTGGGGCTCGAAGGCGGCACGCGCGGTCATGAGCGCTATGCCCGGGTCGGTAGCAGTTCGGCCCGGCTGCCCCAGCGGCAGCGGTTGGGCACTTGGACCTGGCTGGCCTTGCTGCTGCCCACGCTCACCGCCGCGTTGTCCCTGGGCGTGCCCTTGGCAACCCTGACGCGCTGGTTGATCGCGGGTGGGACAGAGGTTTGGCGCTGGAACGAACTGTCTGCAGCACTGATGCAAACCCTGGGGCTGGCCGCAGTGGGGGCTGTTCTCACCACGCTAGTGGCCGTGCCCATGGCCTGGCTGTCCATCCGTGCGCCAGGACGTTTTCAGCGTTGGCTGGAAGGCAGTAACTACCTGACGGGCTCACTGCCCGGTATCGTCATTGCCTTAGCCCTGGTGACACTTACCGTGCGGGTGGCATTGCCCCTGTACCAAACCGTGTTCAGTGTGCTGCTGGCCTACGTGCTGATGTTCTTGCCACGCGCCTTGATCAGCCTGCGTGCCGGCATTGCCCAGGCGCCGCTAGAACTCGAGCAGGCGGCCCGCAGCCTGGGCCGCACGCCAACACAAGCCCTCTGGCACATCACCCTGCGCCTGGCTGCGCCTGGTGTGGCCAGCGGCATGGCCATGGTGTTCCTGGCCATCACCACCGAACTGACCGCTACCTTGTTGCTGGCGCCCAACGGCACGCAGACACTGGCCACCGCTTTCTGGGCGCACAGCAGCGAGATCGACTACGCCGCGGCGGCCCCCCACGCGGTGCTGATGGTGCTGCTGTCGCTGCCGCTGACCTGGCTACTCCACACCCAATCCCAACGCTCGGCAGGCCGATGACATTTCTACATATAAGCGCAGTGCGCAAATCCTATGGCTCGGTGCAGGCCCTGAGTGGGGTTTCGCTGGCAGTTGAAAAAGGCAGCCACACCGCCATCGTGGGCCCTTCGGGCTCTGGCAAAACCACTTTGCTCAGAATCCTGGCGGGCTTTGAAGCGCCAGATGCCGGTCAACTCGTGCTTGACGGCGAACTGCTGGCCGACGCCACCACCCTGGTGCCGGCCCATCGGCGCGGTATCGGCTACGTGCCGCAAGAGGGCGCGTTGTTTCCCCACTTGAGCATTGCCGACAACGTGGGATTTGGCTTGCCCCGTCATGACGCGCAGCGCAACCACCGCATTGAAGAATTGATGGACATGGTGGCGCTGGACCGCGCCATGCTCAAACGCCGCCCGCATGAACTCTCCGGTGGACAGCAACAACGCGTGGCGCTGGCCCGCGCCCTGGCGCAGTCCCCTAAGCTGATGTTGATGGACGAGCCGTTCTCGGCCCTGGACACTGGCTTGCGCGCAGCCACCCGCAAAGCGGTGGCCCAGTTGCTCGACAAGGCCGGCATCACCACCATTCTGGTCACCCACGACCAGGGCGAAGCCCTGTCCTTTGCTGACCAGGTCGCCATCATGCGAAACGGCCAGCTGGTGCAGACCGGTGCGCCCAGAGACTTGTACTTGCGCCCGACTGACCCGCTGACGGCAGAATTTTTGGGTGAGGCGCTGGTGATGCAGGCGCCCGTGTCCCAAGGTTGGTGCCAATGCCCCTTGGGCCGGATTGCCGTGGACGACGCTCAGCGCAGCGGCATGGCCACCCTCATGCTGCGTCCCGAGCAGTTGCACCTGGAGGTGCTAGATGACACAAACCCCGCACCCGCGCCAGATGCCCAGGCTTGCCTGGGCGTGGTGCAGGAGGTGGATTTTTTTGGCCCCACCTGCGACCTGCTGGTCAGCCTAAACGAGCACCCCCAGGACAAGCCCATTCACATCCATACCGCCGGTTTGCAAGCACCGGCAGCAGGCGCCAAGGTGCGGGTGCGCGTGCAGGGCCTGGCCCATGTTTTTCCTCCACTTGCGCTTTAATGCATGACCGCATGACCGTATGACCGCCTTACCACCCACGCGCAAATCCGCCATGGCCCGACTTCCGCCTTTGAACTGGCTGCGCGCCTTTGAGGCCTCCGCCCGAGCCCTGAGCTTCACGGCGGCGGCCCAAGAACTCAACATGACCCAGTCGGCCGTCAGCCAGCAGATCAAAAGCCTAGAGAGCGCGCTCGGTCGTTTGCTCTTTGTGCGGCGCGTGCGCGGGCTGGAGCTCACCGACGAGGGGCGCGGTTATTTGCCCACGGTGCAGGCGGCGTTTGCCATGCTGGAGGAAGGTACCAGCGTGCTCACCGGCCGCAACGACCCCGATGTGCTGGAGCTGCACGTCAACTTGTCGTTTGCACTGTTTTGGCTCTCGCCTCGGCTGGGCCGTTTCATGGACGAGTTTCCCTGGGTCCAGCTCAACGTAGAAACCTCCATCTGGGCCGAAGAAAAACCCAGCGCCTCAGCCGCCCTGGAAATTGTGTTTGGACAGGGCAAATGGGAAAGCCGCGTGGGCAAACGCCTCACGCACGACCATGTTTTTCCAGTCTGTTCGCCCGAGGTGGCGGCGCGAATTCACAGTGTGGACGACCTCTTGCAGCAGCGCCTGTTTGACTTGCCCGGCACCCTGCAAAGCTGGGACAGCTGGCTGGAGGCGGTGCCGGACAAGCCCCAACGCCCGGTGCCCATGATTCACCGGGCCAGCACCTGGGCGGTCAGTTTGGCGTGGGCGCAAAACGGTTTGGGGGTGGCCTTGGCGCACGACACCGTGGCGCAGGATCTGATGGCAGCTGGCCGCTTGGTCCGCCCCTTGCCCTTTGCGCTGCCCATGAAAGAAGCTTACTTTTTGATTGCGCCTGAGGGCACGCGCATCAACGCCGCTGCGTTGGCGTTCAAGGGCTGGCTGCTCAAGGAAATGGGCCAGTCAACCGAGAGTGCCTGAGACCGCGTCAGACGGGGCAAGGGCGCTGGTGCTGGCGCCTCTTGCGCCACTTGCACCCCTTGCACCACTCTCAATAATTCATGATGACCAGCCGGGTCTGGGTAAATTCCAGCATGCCGTGCTTGCCGTCGTCGCCCCCTAGGCCTGAGCGTTTCCACCCGGCGTGGTAGCCCTGGTAAGGGTCGGCTGGGGTGCGGTTGATGTAGAGCTCACCGGCTTCAATCTCGTTGCTGGCTTTCATCACGCTGCGGTAGTCTTCGGTGTAAAGCACCGAGGCCAGGCCGAATTGGTGGTCGTTGGCCAGCGCCAGCGCATGTTCAATGTCGGTGTAGGGCAGCACGCACAGCACCGGGCCAAACACTTCTTCTTGCACGATGGCCATGTCCTGGCGCACCTGAGTCAGCAAGGTGGGTGGGTAAAAGTAACCCGGGCCATCCGGCATGACGCCGCCGCACAAAAGCTGCGCGCCCTCTGCAATAGCCTGCTCCACCATGGCATGAATGCCCTGGCGCGCCTCGGCGCTGATCAGCGGCCCCATGTGCCCAGGGTGCTGCGCGCGGTCGCCAAACGCGCGGGCCGCCAGTTTTTCCTGCAGCTTGGCCACCAGGGCGTCATGCACGCTGTGCTGCACATAGACCCGCTCCACGGCGGTGCAAAGTTGGCCGCAGTTGGTGGTTTTGGAGCGCACGATATCGCTGGCGGCTTTTTCCAGATCGGCATCGGCGGCCACAATGGCGGGCGTTTTGCCCCCGAGTTCGAGCGACGATTTGGCGATGTTGGTTTTGGCATAGTCCAGCACGCGCCGACCTGCGCTCAAGCCGCCGGTGAGCGTGATCATGGCCACCTTGGGGTGCGTGCACAGGGCCTGCGCTTCGGCGTGGCCCATGGTCAAAATGTTCACCACGCCGGCAGGCAGTCCAGCGTCGAGCACGGCCTGCGCAATCTCAAACGCGGAGCAGGGCGTGTTGTTGCTGGGGCGCACCACCACGGTGTTGCCGGTGATCAGCGCGGGCGCAATCTTGCGCAGCAAGGTGTAGACGGGGTAGTTGAAAGGAATCAGGCAAGCCACCACGCCCATCGGTTCGCGGTGCAGCATCAGGTTTTCGTTGGGCGAGTCGCTCGGGATGATCTCGCCTTCAATACGGCGCGCCCATTCGGCGTGGTAGCGCGTCACCTCAGCGGCGTAGACCGCCTCGAAGGTGGCGTCTTCCAGGCTCTTGCCAGACTCCAGTGCCAGCGCTTGGCCAATGGCGTCCTTGCGCGCGTCCAACGCTGCCGCCAGCTTGTGCAGGTACTGGCCGCGCTCCACGCTGCTGAGTTTGCGCCAGCCTTTTTGTGCCGCCGCTGCGGCATCGCAGGCGGCCAGGGCTTGTGCTGTACTGGCAGCGCTGACCTGGCCGATGACCGCTTGCGTGGCCGGGTTGTCCACCGAGAAGCTGGTGCCCGTGTCGCTGGCGACCCATTGGTTGTTGATGAGGTTGAGGTAACTTTTCATGGATGCGCCAGAGAGTAACGGGTGGGGGGAAGCTTCAGAAGTAGCCCAGCGGATGCTGCGCCATGTCCAGGTGCAGGCGGCGGCTGTCGTAGGGATGGGCCAACGCCACCTCTTCGTTCAACTCCACGCCCAGGCCGGGTTCTTTGCTCGGGATCACATAGCCACCTTCCCACTGCAGAGGCTTCTTCAGCAACTCGGCGTGGAAGCCGCCAAACTGCTGAATGCTTTCCAGAATCAGGAAGTTGGGAATGCAGGCCGCCAACTGGATATTGGCCGCCGCCACGATGGGGCCGCAGTAGAGGTGGGGCGCAATCTGCGCGTAATGCACTTCAGCCAGCGCGGCAATTTTCTTGGCTTCCAGAATGCCGCCCACGCGGCCCAGGTTGGGTTGCAAAATGGTGGCCGCGCCGGTTTCCAGCACGCGGGCAAATTCGTACTTGGTGGTCAGGCGTTCGCCCGTGGCCACAGGAATGCAGGTGTAGTGCGCCACCTCGGCCATCATTTCGGGACGCTCGGGCGGTGTCGGTTCTTCAAACCACAGCGGGTTGTAGGGTTCGAGTCGGCGCGCCAGGCGCTTGGCTCCGGACACCGTGAACTGGCCGTGCGTGCCAAACAGCAAGTCGGCCTTGTCGCCCACGGCTTCACGAATGCGGGCGCAAAAACGCTCCGATAAATCCATGCGTTCCAGCGTGGGCTGGCGCGGGTCAAACACCGAGTAACCGCCCACTGGGTCAAACTTGACGGCGGTGAAACCCTCTTCCACGTAGCGTGCGGCGCGCTCGGCTGAGCGGTCGGGGTCGCCGTAAAACGAATCGTCTTCGTCGGCATCGGGGTACAGGTAGGTGTAGCTACGCAGGCGCGGGTTCACCAAGCCACCCAGCAGTTTGTACACGGGTTGGTTCAGGGCTTTGCCGGTAATGTCCCAGCACGCCATCTCCAGCGCGCTGAGCACGCCCATCAGCGAAATATCGGGCCGCAGGGAGAAGCCTTCGCCATAGGCCTTGCGCCACAGGGTTTCCACCTGCATGGGGTCCTGGCCGGCAAATACGCGCTCAAACAAGTCTTCGGCCATGCTGGCCACCACTTGCGGGCTAAAAGTAGCGGCATAGGCTTCGCCCACGCCTTCAATACCGCAGGTGGTGCGAATTTTGACGAAGACAAAATAGCGCCCGCCAAAGCTGGGGGGCGGGTTGGCCACGATGAAGGTCTTGATCGATTCGAGTTTCATTCAGGTCTCCAAAAAATTGAGATTCAGGTTGCGGGTTAAGTTTTTTAGGTCGTTGGCGAGTTAACGCCGCGCCGCCAAAATGGCGTCAGCCCCTTTGTGCGCCACCATGGTGGTGGGCGCGTGGGTGTTGCCTGAGGTCACCGTGGGAAAGACCGAGGCGTCCACCACGTACAGGCCGTCTAAGCCGTGCACTTTGAGGTTCGCGTCCACCACTGAATGGGCCGGGTCACGGCCCATCACGCAGGTGCCCACCGGGTGGTAGCAGGTGCTGGCCCGGGCGCGGAAGTCGTCAATCATGCCGGCGTCATCGAGCAAGTCCACCACCGGGGCCATCGGCTCCTTGATCAGGCCGCGAAAGGCCGCCGTCTGGTTCAGGCGTTGTATCAGTTGGGCGCCCCGCAAAGCCACCTGCACATCGTCTGGGTGCGACAGGTAATTGGGCTGAATGGAAGGGGCGCTGTGAATGTCGGGGCTGGCAATGTCAATGCGGCCACGGCTCAACGGCCGGCAGGGCTGAAAGCACAAAATAAATCCGGCAAATGAGTCCGGCACGATTTGCGTGCCCTTGGTGGACGGCGCCAGTGTGTAGGTCACCGGGTTGCAATACAGCTGCAAATCAGCCTGCGCAGCGTCAGGACTTGATTTGACAAAGCCGCCCGCCTGGTTGACGCTGATGCTCAAGGGCCCGCCCAAGGTGGTGACGTATTGCAGACCCACCTTGAATTTGCCCCAGAGCGAACTCAGCACGTTGTTAAGGGTGGGTTGCGTGGCCTTGTAGTAATAGCTCATGGCCAGGTGGTCTTGCAGATGGCCGCCTACATTGTTTTGCGCCAGCACCACGGGAATACCTTTTTCTTGCAAGAGCGCGCCCGGCCCAACGCCAGAGAGTTGCAGCAGCTGCGGGGTTTGCACCGCCCCGGCGCTCAAGACCACGGCGGCGCGCGCCCGTGCGGTGTGCTGCACGCCGCCCATCTGGTAGCGCACGCCGACGGCTTTGTTGCCCTCGAACAGCACGCGCTCCACCAGGGCACCGGTTTGCAGTTTGACATGGGG
>JBIKZP010000385.1:0-3263 GCA_044354655.1 Rhodoferax sp.
GGGCAGACTTGTACCCAGAACTTGGCGCATGTGTCGGTTGATCACCGTCTGGTCAAACGCCGCATGAAAGGCCAGAAGCGGCGAATTGCCGGCAAACTCGGCAAAGGCCCCCAGGGCCTGGGTTGGCAACATGCCCGAACGCTGTGCATGCACCCCTATGCCATGCAGCAAAATATTGTCTTTGCTAGAGCCGCTTTCCTGCCGTAGCACCACTTCAAAGCTGTCAGCCAACGCGACCCGAAGCGTTTTTTTCGACCAGTCAACATGCAGCGCAATGGCGGCAATCGCCAGCAGGCGGTCTTGTCGTGCATTCAGGCCGCTGGTCTCGACATCCAGCATGACCCAACGTTGTTCGTTGACGTTCAAACGCGCACGCCAGAGCGCATGCCAGCGTGCCAGCAAGCCAAGGCTCATCGCTGGTAGTCCAGTTGCATCCGCTGCTGCAGCATCCGCGCCACGCGGAAAGACTCGCGCAGGATGCGCTGGTCTATGTCGTTCAGGTCGGCAACACGTATCCGGTTGGGTTCCTTGACCGCAGCGCCAGCCTCAAGCTGTACACGCAATCGCAGCATTTGCAGAAACTCGAAACCACCGACCCAGGCGCCGTACTCATTAGCGCTCAGTTGCATTTTTTGTCCGGCAGCTTCCAGTCGCTGGCGCGTATTGGTAGGGTGAATGCCCAGCGCCAGGCTGTACAGGCGTGCTGCGTCGACGATGACCGCCGTGCCGTTCAGCTTGAGGTCGATGCTGCCCGTGTCGTCGCTATCGATGGCGCCGCGCCAGTTCAACGCCACGCTGCGGGTCAATGCATTGAGCGCCATTTGTTTGAGAAAGCGCGGTGTTTTTCTGGCCTCCTGCATCACTTCTGTGCGCAAGCTTTCGGCCAGTTGGGCATCGCCCGTCAGGCAGCGGAAGTCGAAGAAGATACTGGCGTTCAGCAGGTCTTGTGGTGAACCCTGGGCGATCCAGTGCCCAAAGCGTGCGCGCCACTCGTCCAGCGTGAGGCAGCAGGCCGCTTCACCCGCCATCACCCCCCCCTGGCACAAGGGGTAGCCGCAGGCATCCAGCGCCAGGTTAACCTCATGCGCAAAGACGCGGATCTTTTCGCGCTCGGCCGCTGATGTGTCGTTGGGCAGGATCAATGCGTTGTCCTGGTCGGTGGCGATGGTCTGTTCATCGCGCCCCTCCGAGCCCAGTGCCAGCCAGCAGAGCCGGTTCAGAGTGATGCCGTGCTCCCGGGATTTCAGTTTCAGCAGTTGTTCGGTCAGCAGGTCGTTGAGGTGGCTGATCATGGCCGTCAGCTGGCGCGCCTGCACACCTTGCCTAAGCAGGTTGCGCGCAAGCCGGCGAATGCCTTCTGCGGCACGTTGCAGCGCCACCACGTCGGTGGCGGCGCGCAGGGCGGTGCTGACATTTTTCAGGCTTTGCTTTTGCATCGCGAACAGATCGCGCTCGGAGACCATCCCGACGGCAATGCCATTGCGCGTCACTGGCACATGGCGCATGCCATGGCGCGACATCAGCAGCGCGGCGTCTTGAGCCGTGTGCTCGGTGCTCAGTGACAGCACCGGTTGCACCATGACTTCGGCTATCGGTGTGCTCAGCGGCAGCTGCGCAAGCGTGATCTTGCCCAGAATATCGAAGCGAGTGAGGATGCCGACCGGTTGCCCGGCCGAGTCAGTCACCAGCATGGAGCCGATGCGTTGCTGGTGCATGGCCTGCAAGGCGTCGCGCAAGGGCGTTTCTGGTGTGCAGCTGACGGGGGCTTTGTCAATCATCTCGCCCAGCGGCTTTTCCAGCGATTGCTCATTCATCGCATGGGCGGCATAAGCGCCAAGCAGGGCCTTTTGAGACAGCACCAAAAACTGGTTGGAGCGTTGCGTCAGAAAATCCGCAAACACCGAACTCTGTCTGGCCAGGGTATGCATGGCAGCGACTGGCAACAACAACACGAAGGTGTCGGCGGTGGCGCGGTACGTGGCTGTCACCGCCCGTCCTGCCATTGCCGCGCTGAGTGGAAACAGGTCGCCGGCCTGGTAGGCAAGGGCGCCCCCCATCTGCCCAGCCAGCTCACGTGCCCCGGTGACTGCGCCACGGCGTATATAAATGAGTTGTTTGACTTCGCCCTGGGCCGGTTCGACCAGTGTCTCGTCGGGTGCGAAGTACTGCTGGCAGGATTGAGACAGGAAATAGTCCAGGTCGGCTGCTGCCATCTGGGCAAAAGGCACATGCCTTGCCAGCTCCTGGCGAAGGTTCTCAAGTAGGCTGCCGGAGGGCCTGACTGTTGAACCAGATCCGGAGCCGGTTTGCCTGCCTCGATCCTCGTCGGTGGATGTCGTCATGGGTTGTGTAAGTCAGTTTAGCATTGGCCGGACTGACCAGAAAGCGCATCGTACGAAGGCGGCCACGTCTTTTAAGTGACTAGGATTTACCCTTGATAAGGCCGCAACACAGGCTAAATATTGCCAGGTGAAAAAATACCACAGGGTTATCCCGAATTTTTTTGGGGTGGCTTTGTAGGGTTGTCAGTATTTGGTCAGGTACATTGAACAAAGTCCGATCTATTGAAATTCCATTCGGAAATTTTTGGGTCATTATGTTGCTGTCCGTGGTGATTTTGAAAAGTTTGATCGAGTTGTCCCTGATGTTCATCGTCGGGCGCTTTCTGCTGGGTCTCCTGGCGGGCGCCAAGCGACAGACCAATGTGTTTTGGCAACTGCTCGATGTGGCGGCCAAGCCTGCGCTCTGGCTTACCCGTGTTATCAGCCCCAAACTGATTCTGGACCAGCATATTCCGTTGGCTGCCGCCAGCTGGCTCATCATTGCCTGGGTGTTGGTGGTCATGGCCAAGGTTGACTTGTGTCTTCAGGCCGGGGGCGCAGCATGCCAGTAGAAACCCAAGTCATGCCTTCAACGGCCGCCGGCATGAGCCGATTCGATCTCTTTTTGCAGCACTGGCGCGCCAAAATACTGTTGTTTGTCGGCCTGCGACCCCTGGCCAGAAACGTCTTCCTGGGCATTTTGGAGAAGTCGCCCCAGGATCAGTTGGCCCTCAACAGCATGGCCTATGACGCCATGCAAGCCAGCGATTGGGTGCAGGCCCTGAACTATTTCGAGAAGGTTCTGGCGCTCTCGCCAGACAAGTCGAATGCCCATTTCAACCATGCTTTTGTCAGCGAAGAACTCGGTCGGCTGGAAGATGCCGAACGGGGTTTCCTCGCCGCCATTGCGATTGAGGAAAAAATGGACCGCGCCTGGTATGG
>JBIKZP010000041.1:0-10002 GCA_044354655.1 Rhodoferax sp.
GTCAATCTCGTCAATGAACACAATGCCGTTTTGCTCCAGCATGTGAATCGCCTGGGTCTTGATCTCCTCCTCATTAAGCAGCTTTCCGGCCTCTTCGTCGGTCAACAGCTTCAATGCCTCCTCGATTTTGAGTTTTCGGCTCTGCCTTTTGGACTGCCCCATCTGGCCAAACAGGCCGCGCAGTTGCTCGGTCATCTCTTCCATGCCGCTGGGGCCCATGATCTCGAGCTGTGGCGTGGCTTGTGCCATCTCAATCTCAATCTCGCGGCCCGCCAGCTGTCCTTCGCGCAGCTTTTTGCGAAAAGCCTGGCGCGTGGCACTCTCGCCCCCGCTGGCCTGCTCAGAGCCAAAATCACCCCGGGCCTGGGGCACCAGCGCATCCAGCACACGCTCTTCAGCGACATCTGCAGCGCGCTCTTGCACCAGCTTTTTAGCCGCCGTTCGGGTTTGCTTCACCGCAATTTCTGCCAGATCGCGAATGATGGCGTCTACATCCTTGCCTACATAGCCCACTTCAGTGAACTTGGTGGCCTCCACCTTGATGAAAGGCGCATCGGCCAAACGGGCCAAACGACGCGCAATTTCTGTCTTGCCGACGCCCGTGGGGCCAATCATCAAGATATTTTTGGGCGTGATTTCAGCGCGCAAGCCAGGCTCCACCTGCTGGCGGCGCCAGCGGTTGCGCAAAGCAATGGCCACAGCACGCTTGGCCTGGTGCTGCCCAACAATGTGCTTATCCAGCTCAGCAACGATGTCCTGGGGGGTCATAGCGTTTCAATCGTGTGGTTCATATTGGTGTAGATGCACAACTCGCCAGCAATCTCTAGGGATTTCTTCACGATGTCACGTGCCGACAGGTCGGTGTTGTGCAACAAGGCCAGCGCACTGGCCTGTGCATAAGCGCCGCCGGAGCCAATGGTGACCACGCCGTGTTCGGGCTCCAGCACATCGCCATTGCCGGTGATGATGAGCGACGCTTCCAGATCGGCCACCGCCAGCATGGCCTCCAGTCGGCGCAGTACGCGGTCAGTGCGCCAGTCCTTGGTCAGCTCAATCGCCGCGCGCACCAGATGCCCCTGGTGTTTTTCCAGTTTGGCTTCAAAGCGTTCAAACAAGGTGAAGGCATCGGCTGTGGCACCGGCAAAACCGGCCAGCACCCGGTCATGGTGAAGTTTTCGCACTTTGCGGGCGGTGCCTTTGACCACAATATGGCCCAGCGTGACCTGGCCGTCGCCGCCAATGGCGACTTGCATGCCCTGCGGCGTCTGGCGTCTGACGCTGATGATGGTGGTGCCGTGAAATTGTTCCATGGGTACTCAAATCGGGCCCAGCCGCTCGATAACAAGGGGCCTGGCAGTGGGGAGAAGCAGAAATTTTAGACGCGCAGCGTCCTGGGTGGCTTCAGGCCGCTCCCGGCTTTAGCGGTTTCGCAGGATATGGATCAGACGCAGAACCTAGGCGGGTGGCCCCATCGTATGGGTCTGGGTCTGGGTCTGGGGCTGGGTCTGGGTCTGGGTCTGCGCCTTCGCCCGCACCCGAGGCCATCGCACTGCGGTGGCCAAGCGCCCACCCGGACCCGGCAGGCCGGTTCACCCCGCCATCAGCTTTTTGAGTGCTCATGAGGGCCTCAATGGCATCAATTTTTTGCAGGGTCTGGGCGCGTGCCATGGCGCTGGGTGCGGAAGCTGGCGTGGGCTTGGGCAAGGGTTGCACCCCTGCGGCAGGGGCGCTGTCCATGGCGGACGGAGGCCAAACGGCGCTGGCGCGCAAGCTGCGCAGGTGTTCAAACTCGCGGCGGCGGACCAAGTCCTGGCGCTTTGCACGCGTTTCCAGGGCTTGGGCCGACACCTCGCGCCGTGGCCTGAACCAGGCGCTGCACTGGCGAAAACGGGAAAAGTCTGCCCGTTGGCGCGGTGCACGGGGTTGCAGCCAGAGGGACAAACGCCGAACGAGTCGTGAAAACAGTCCGGCGTTAGTTGTGGAGGCCACCATTGGTGATTACCTGGGTTCAGGACATGCCTGTAGCTTCAACAGGAAGCCACAAGAACGCACGGTCAGTCACCAAACATTTTTTGTTTGAGCTCACGACGCTGCTGCGCCTCAAGCGACAGCGTGGCCGTGGGACGAGCCAGCAAGCGGCCCACGCCAATGGCTTCGCCGGTTTCATCGCAATAGCCGTAGTCGCCCGCATCAATGCGGCCAATGGACTGCTCGATTTTCTTCAGCAATTTGCGCTCGCGGTCACGCGTGCGCAGCTCCAGGGCATGTTCTTCCTCAATGGTGGCACGGTCGGCCGGGTCTGGCACCACCACGGTGTCTTCACGCAAATGCTCGGTGGTTTCACCCGCGTTGCTGAGAATTTCTTGCTTCAGCACGGAGAGCTTGCGGCGGAAATACGCCAACTGGACGTCATTCATGTACGCATCGTCAGGCATGGCGATGAGGTCTTGATCAGTCAACTGATCGAGCGGCTTGAGCTTCCAGTTATTGGCCAGCTTGGGGTCTTTCTTCACCGACGATGCCAGTGGCGGCACGATGTGCGGCACGGTCACGTCTTTAGAAAAGCTGGATTTGGCAGCCGTGGAGGCGACCGACTGCGCCATGGAAGGCACGGTGAGCTGTGCCAGACGGGACGACGGACGACCGGCCCGCACGGGGGACGGGGGGCTGGTCATGGGAATAGGACGGGATTCAACAGGCGCGGCAACCGCAGCAACAACGGGCGCCTTGGCGGCCGCCTTTTCAGGTGATTTCGCAGGAGATTTGGCAGAAGACTTGGCAGGAGATTTCACAGGGGACACAGGGGGAGCTTTCTTGGTAGAGGTTGCCACCGCTTTGGGTTTGGCAATTTGGAGAGGCGCCGCTTTCACAGCCACCGGTTTGGCCGCGACGGCCTTGGTAACCTTGGGCGTCGGCTTGGCTACTGGCTTGGCTGCTGATTTAGCAACAGGTTTAGCCGCTGGTTTAGCCACCGATTTGGTGGCGGGTTTAACGGCAGGTTTAACTACGGATTTAGCAACCGGTTTAACAACCGGTTTAAGCGCTGATTTAGCCCCAGACTTGGCGACAGTCGGTGGCTTGGACAACACCAATTTGGCCTTGGGTTTAGCCGCCTGGGCCTTCACCGCGAGTTTCTTCACCGGCTTGGCAACCGGCGCTTTGGCCTTGACGACCGGTTTGGCGGCAGACTTGGCGATGGCTTTGCTGGCAGACTGTACTTTGGCGGCCACTTTAGGGGTCGCGTTCGTCGCCACTTTGGCTTTACCGGTTTGAGCTTTCACTAGAGGCCTCCTAGCAGATTTGGGCTGCGATTGGTTGGTACTTGCGGACGTGCGTTGGGGCTGGGCTGCGTTGGCTGCCAGGGGCAGTCAACGCTCGGTGCAGGGTAGGGGAAGACTCGTTTTACTGGCTTTCGTTGGCGCGCGAGTGTACAGGTTTGACAAGGCGAAAACCCATCAGTTGCAAAATCGAGACAAACATGGCCAATTAGCTGTTCATTCCATCGAGTTAATCAAACCAGGCACTGTTCCATGCCTTGCAAAAAGATGTCTTTTGGTAAGTCGATGCCAATAAACACCATCTTGCTGCCCCGCTTTTCATCGGCTCCCCAGGGCGGCCCCAGGTCGCTGCCCATCAACTGGTGCACGCCCTGAAAGATCACCTTGCGCTCGGTGCCCTTCATGTGCAGCACGCCTTTGTAGCGCAGCATGCGGGGGCCATAGATGTTGACGATGGCGCCCAGAAAGTCCTCCAGCTTGGCCGGGTCGAACGCGCGGTCAGACTTGAAGACAAAGCTTTTCACATCGTCGTCATGGTGGTGGTGCGCCCCGCCCTGCTGGTGTGAGGGGTGATCGCAGGCCTCGTCCGGGCCATGGTCGTGGTGGGCATGACTGTCATGGTCAGCATGGTCATGGTGCTCATGCCCTGCGTGGCTCTCTTCTTTCAGAAAGTCGGGGTCAATGTCGAGCTTGGCGTTGAGGTTAAAGCCGCGCAGGTCAAACACCTCGCTCAAGGTCACTTCGCCAAAATGCACAGCTTTTTGCGGCGCACGCGGGTTCATATGCTTCAGGCGGTGCTGCAGGGGGGCCAGTTCTTCAGCGCTGACCAGATCGGTCTTGCTGATGAAAATCTGGTCAGCAAAACCCACCTGACGGCGCGCCTCCTGGCGCTCGTTGAGCTGGGTGTTGGCGTGCTTGGCGTCCACCAGCGTCAGAATGGAATCGAGCAAAAAGCTCTCGGCAATTTCATCGTCCATGAAAAAAGTCTGCGCCACCGGGCCGGGGTCGGCCAAACCGGTGGTTTCAATGACCACGCGCTCAAAGTCCAGCAAGCCCTGGCGTTTTTTAGAGCCCAGCAACTGCAGGGCTTCGCGCAGGTCTTCGCGGATGGTGCAGCAAATGCAGCCATTGCTCATCTGGATGATCTGTTCCTTGGTTTCGGACACCAGAATGTCGTTGTCGATGTTTTCCTCACCGAACTCGTTCTCGATGATGGCGATTTTCATGCCGTGCGCTTCAGACAACACGCGCTTGAGCAGCGTGGTTTTGCCCGAGCCCAGAAAGCCGGTCAGTATGGTTACGGGAATGAGGCTCATCGTCGAGTTGTCCAGGTGGGGAGTAGGAAAAGGGAGGAGTGTAGCGACCAAATATGACCGCGACCTGCAGGGCTTATTTGCGCATCACCACCAGCCCCTTGAGGTACTCGCCCTCGGGGAAATTGATGGTCATCGGGTGGTCCGGGGCGCCGCCCAAGCGCTCGGTGATGAAGCCGTCCACCTGCGCGTCAATACCGGCCGAGGCCACAATTTTGTGGAACAGGTCGGCGCTGATACCGCCGGAGCAGGAGTAGGTGAACAACACGCCGCCGGGCGTCAATAGCTTAAAGGCCAGCCGGTTGATGTCTTTGTAGGCGCGCGCTGCGCGCTCGGCATGCGCCACGGTGGGGGCAAACTTGGGCGGGTCGAGCACGATGGCGTCAAAGGTCTGGCCATTGGCGCCAAATTGGCGCAGCGAGGCGTTCACATCGGCATCCATGAAGGTGGTTCGGCTGGCCTCAAAGCCGTTCAAGGCCACGTTGGTTGCCGCCTGGGCCAGTGCCGGGCCGGACGAGTCGATGGACGTGACGTGTGCCGCCCCGCCGGTGAGCGCGGCCACCGTGAAGCCGCCGGTATAGCAATAGCAGTTGAGCACGCGCTGAAACTGCAGGCGCCGGGTGTAGGCGGCCATTTTCTGGCGGCTGTCGCGCTGGTCCAGGTAAAACCCGGTTTTGTGGCCGGTGGCAATGTTGACGCCCAAGCGCCAGTCATGCTCGCGCAGCACCAAGTCCACCGCGCCTGTGCCGCGCAGCCAGCCGCTCAACTCGGGCAGGCCTTCGAGGGCACGGCCACTGGCATCGGAGCGCTCATACAGCTTGTTCAACCCAGTAGCGGCCAGTAGTGCATCGGCCAGCACATCTTTCCAGCGCTCGGCACCGCTGGAGAGGAACTGTGCCACCAAGGTGTCGCCGTAGCGGTCCACGATCAGGCCAGGCAAGCCGTCAGATTCGCCATGCACCAGGCGCTGACTGTCGCTGTTGATGTCAAACCGGGCACGGGCGGTCACGGCGGCTTGCACGCGGGCGATGAAAAAAGCGGCGTCAATGCGCTGGCCCTCTTCAAAACTCCAGACCCGGGCGCGTATTTTGGAGGCTGGGCTGAACGAGGCCCAGCCCAAAAACTGGCCCTCGTTGGACTCCACGCGCACGGTTTCACCCACATCGGCCGCCCCTTTGGCAATGGCGGACTCAAAAATCCAGGGGTGGCGGCGCTGCAGGGAGCGCTCTTTACCGGCTCTTAATCGAATCATTTTCATGCGTCGATTGTGGGGCTATTTAATTTTGGCCCGGGGGTGCGCCGCGTCGTAGGCCTTGGCCAGGTGCTGAAAGTCTAGGCGGGTGTAAACCTGGGTGGTGCTGATGTTGGCGTGACCCAGCAGCTCCTGCACCGCGCGCAGGTCGCTGCTGGACTGCAGCAGGTGGCTGGCAAAAGAATGGCGCAGCATGTGGGGATGCACCGGGGTGGCCAGCCCGGCTTGCAGGCTACGCCGTTTCAGCCGCTGCCAAATGGACTGGGCGGTCAGGCGCGTGCCGTAACGCCCAATAAACAAGGCGGGCTGACCGCCGGCAGTAGCCCCGCTGCCGCCCGCTCCGCGCCATTGCATCCACTGCTGCAAAGCGGTCAGTGCCTGCGCCCCCACCGGTACGCTGCGCCGCTTGCTGCCCTTGCCCAGCACGTGGGCCAAGCCGTCTTGCAGGTCAACCCAGCCGCGCGCCGTGGCACTGGCGGCCACGTCCAGCCCGGTCAACTCGCTCACACGCAGGCCGCTGCTGTAGAGCAACTCCACGATGGCGCTGTCGCGCGCGGCCAGCCAGGGGTCGTCGTCACTCTGAAAATCGGCCAGTTGCATGGATTCGTCCACGCTCAATGCCTTGGGCAGCGGTTTGGCGGCCTTGGGCGACCGCACGTCTTGTACCGGGTTGCTGCTGATGCGCCCTTCGCGCCCCAGCCAGGTGTAAAAGCCGCGCCAGCCCGACAAAATCAGCGCAATACCGCGCCCACTGCGCCCGGCGCTGTGCATCTGCGCCACCCAGCGGCGAATGTGGTGGTTTTGCACCTGCGCCAGCGCCACGCCCGCCTGGGTGGCCTGGGTTTGCAGTTTGAGCAGGTCCAGCGCGTACAGCTCAACCGTGCGCGGGGCCAGGCGTTTCTCCACCCGCACATGCGTCAGGTAGAGCTCGGTCAGCGCCTGGTCGCCAAGTTCGGGGCCGGGGCTTGAGTTGTTGGACGCATTCACCGCAAGAGCCTGAATTTGAAATGAAACGCGCCTTACTTCAGGCGCACCAGGGCGGCACTGGCCAGCTCGGCCACGCGCTCCAGAAAATCGGTGCCCATGGTGCTGGTGAAACGCTGGGCGTCGGGCGAGGCCAGTACCAAGAGGCCAAACACCTCCAGCCCTTGCTCAGGCCCACGCCAGCGCAGCGGCAGCAAGGCGATCGACTTGGCTTCTTTGGGCTGCTCCAGCCACTGGGCCACTTCCAGCCCGGCGTTCACGCCACAAAATGGCTCGGCCAGCGAGGCGGCAAACAGTTTGGCGTCATCGCTGATGCCTTGGGCAAAATCGGCCTCGGCCCAGGCCGGGGCCGCGCCCCAAATACGGATACCCGCTTGTGGCACCTGAAACCGGGTTTGAATGCCACTGGCAATGTGCGCGGGCAGCGCGGCCGTGTCTGACACCTGAAACAAATCGCAGGCCCAGTGCAACAGTTTGTCCGAAAGAATGGTGTTCTCGGTGCCGTTGCGCACCATGTCCATGATGCGGTGCTCCAGCGCCCGGATCTTGTCGCGCAACATCTCGGCTTGGCGCTCCTGCAAGCTCACCGACCGGTTGTTGTGCGGGCTGTTGAGGTGCACGGCGGCCAGCAGTTCGGCGTGGCGTTCAAAAAACTCGGGCGTGCTGCCCAGGTAGTTGGCAATGTCGTCTTCGGTGATGGGCTGGGGAAAGGTGGTGGTGTTCATAAGGTGTCCGGTAAGTCAATGTCGCCATGAAAAACGGTGGTGGCCGGGCCCGTCATCATGACGGGTGTGCCCAGACCAGCCCAGGAAATGGTCAGCATGCCGCCGTGCGTGTGCACGTCCACGCAGGCATCGAGCAGGCCCAGCCGTATGCCCGCTACGACGGCGGCACAGGCGCCTGAACCGCAGGCCAGCGTTTCGCCAGCGCCGCGCTCGTACACGCGCAGCCGAATTTGGGTGCGGCTTTGCACCTGCATGAAGCCGGCGTTGACACGGCGCGGGAAAGCCGGGTGGTGCTCAATCAGCGGGCCTTGAATAGCCACGGGGGCGCGCTCAGCATCGTCCACGCACTGCACCGCGTGCGGGTTGCCCATGGACAGCACGGCCACCGACACCCCGGCCAGCGGCCCGCTGCCTGCGGGGGCGAGTGTCCAGGTGGGCCAGCTGGGGCCATCACCCGGGTCTGGCCTGGCCAGTGCTTGTAGGCCGGTAGCGTCAAAGGGAATGTCGGCCAACTCAAACACAGGCGCGCCCATGTTGACGGTGACACGGCCATCAGGCATGAGTTGCGGCTCAATCACGCCGCCAAGGGTTTGCACCCGAATGGCGTCCTTGGCGGTGAGGCCGCGCTCGCGCACAAAGCGCGCAAAACAGCGCGCGCCGTTGCCGCATTGCTCCACCTCGGCGCCATCGGCGTTGTGAATCACGTACTCAAAGTCAATGCCAGGCGCCGGAGACGGCCGCACCGACAAAATCTGGTCGGCGCCCACGCCAAAGTGCCGGTCGGCCAGAAAGCGGTACTGCGCTAAGCTGAGGTTCAGGCGGTGCTTGGTCTCGTCGAGCACCACAAAGTCGTTGCCCGCGCCTTGCATTTTGGTGAATGGGATTCGCATGCGCAGAATTATCTACGCAGACGCGGCTTACGCCGCGTTGCGGCACAGGCCAGGTTTTAACGGCAAAATTCAGCCATGCCTCGTACCAACCAACTCCTGCACCTTCAGCGCGAACCCGCGCCCACCCGTCCCGCCGCTACCGTGCTGCTGCTGCGCGACAGCGCGCAAGGCCTGGAAGTACTGATGACACGGCGCTCCCTGAGTGCCAGCTTTGCCCCAGGCGCCTATGTTTTCCCCGGGGGCGGCATTGATGCGCAGGACGGTGCCAGCCACGCCCAGGCCCGCCAGCGCCCCACGCAAAGCGCGCTGCACCTGACGCAAGCCGTGGCCGCCATTCGCGAAAGCTTTGAAGAACTCGGCATTTTGCTGGCGCGCCATGCCAACGGCAGCGCGGCCACCCAGGACGACATTGATGCGCTAGACCGCGCCCAGCCTTTCGTTGCCCAATGCGCCGCGCGCGGCCTGACGCTGGCCGCTGATGAGGTTTTTGTACTGGCGCACTGGATCACCGACCGCGATCTGCCACGGCGCTTTGACGTGCCCTTTCTGGTGGCGCGCATGCCCCCCGGTCAAACCCCGGTGGCAGATGGCACCGAGCAGTTCGAGCCCGTCTGGGTGCGCCCGGCCGACGCGCTGGCGCGCCATGAAGCGGGCGAATTTTTCATCATCTTTCCCACCATTCGTACCCTGGCGCGTTTGCAGGCCCATGCCACGGTCGCTGCCGTGCTGGAGGCCTGCGCCGCCACCGAGCAGCCGCTGTGGACGAGTTGCCCGCGCGCCGGGCTGCTGGCCGGGCAGGAGGCGCGCTACATGGAGCACGAGTCGCCCTTTGGTGAATTGGCGCTGGTCTGCCCCGACGGGCAACTGCTGCACAGCCTGGACTGGCAAAGTGAGCGGCCCGTGCCCTTGCTGCACAACGTGATGCGCCTGACCGCGCCCAATCCCGGCTTCATGACCGGCCCTGGCACCAACAGCTACCTGGTGGGCGACCCGCGTACCGGCTACCTGGTAATAGACCCCGGCCCGGCCGACCCCGAACACCTGTACAAGCTCTGGCGCGCTGCGGGCGGCGACATCCGCATGATTGTTTGCACTCACTCACACGCCGACCACTCCCCTGGCGCGAAACCACTGCAGGCCCTGT
The DNA here is from genome assembly GCA_044354655.1 of Rhodoferax sp. GTDB lineage: Bacteria > Pseudomonadota > Gammaproteobacteria > Burkholderiales > Burkholderiaceae_C > Rhodoferax. The sequence goes on from JBIKZP010000041.1 coordinate 9,587, forward strand.
GCGCGGTGGCGCCCCCCATTTTGGGCCTGCCCTCGCAGCCCACGGCGCGTGCGAACAGCGAATTCACGCCTGACCGGGCGCTGCAGCACAAGGAACTGCTGAGCCTGAGCGCGCCCGGCCTGACCGCCGAGCAGGCCCACCACCTGATGGTGATCCACACCCCGGGCCACGCCGCCAACCACCTGTGCCTGGTGCTGCTGGAGGACGGCCTGCTGTTCAGCGGCGACCACATCCTCAACGGCAGCACCACCGTGATCGACCCGCCTGATGGCGACATGAGCGCCTACCTCGATTCACTCGACACCCTGAGCCAGGCCTGCGACAGCCTGAAGATCGACTTCATCCTGCCCGCGCACGGCTACGTCCTGGGCGAAGCCGCGCAGGCCATTGCCCACCTCAAAGCCCACCGCCTGAAA
>JBIKZP010000386.1:0-3261 GCA_044354655.1 Rhodoferax sp.
GTTTACGCGCACCTGCATCACCACACTCCTTAAGGTTAGGGACCCCGCGCAGTCTAGCGCCTGGCTGGCTTTCTCCAGACGTCAGCTGCAGAAGCCCCCTGCCCTCGTAAAATAGGCGTAAATAGCTTTCAAACTCACAGCCCATGTCCGATCCCAAGACGCCTGACCAGGGCAAACCGCCCGTTTTCCGACGTGCCGCGCCCCCCGTTTCAGCCCCTGCCCGCACGGGCCTGCCGACCGGTCAAAGCAACACGTCCGCCTATGGCGCCAACGGCACGCTGCGGCTGAACAAGCGCATGGCCGAGCTGGGGCTGGCCTCGCGCCGTGAAGCCGACGAGTGGATTGGCAAGGGCTGGGTCACCGTCAATGGCGAAGTGGCCACCATGGGCATGCAGGTCAAGCCCGATGTGAAGATTGAAATCACCAAGCAGGCGCAGGGCCAGCAGGCCAACCAGGTGACGGTGCTGATCAACAAGCCCTTGGGACTGGTCAGCGGCCAGGCCGAGGACGGCCATGAGCCCGCCATCACCCTGGTGCAGCCGCAAAACCGTTGGGCCGAAGACAACGCCCGCTTCTTCTTTCACGGCTCACAACTCAAAAGCCTGGTGCCTGCGGGTCGGCTGGACATTGACTCCACCGGGTTGCTGGTGTTGACGCAAGACGGCCGCGTGGCGCGCCAGTTGATTGGCGAAGACTCGCTGATGGAAAAAGAGTACCTGGTGCGGGTGGTCTACACCGGCCACGCCAACAGCGCGGCAGCCAACTCGGCCGCCGCCACCTATGGCGGCAAGCCCACGCAACTGAGCCGCATTGACGATGACGACCCGGTCAGCACCGATGTGCAATCGGTCTTTCCCAAGGACAAACTCCAGCTCTTGCGCCACGGCCTGAGCCTGGACGGCCAGGCGCTGCAAAAGGCCCAGGTGGAATGGCAAAACCCTGAGCAATTGCGCTTTGTGCTGGTGGAGGGCAAAAAACGCCAGATTCGCCGCATGTGCGAGCTGGTGGGCCTGAAAGTGGTGGGCTTGAAGCGCGTGCGCGTGGGCCGTGTCATGCTGGGCAACCTGCCGGTGGGGCAGTGGCGCTATTTGCAGGCGCACGAGCGGTTTTAAACCGGCAGAGCCCTGCTGACCAGGGCTGACACCTTACACCCAGGGCCGGGCCTCAACCCTGCAACGGCCAGCGGTACGCCAGCACACTCGCGCTTGGGTAGAAATGTTCCCGCACCTCGTCGAGCTGGTTGCCGCCCAAGAGGTGCACTTGCTGGGCATCGACACGCAGAAAAAACCCAACATGGCCTTTCCAACCGCTGGGGTCGTCGCGCGTCAACACCACGATGCAGCCCGGGCGTGGCGCACTGAGCGCCTCTCCCCAGTTCAACCACGAGCGCGCCAGGGCCGAGCCGGTGCCGGGAAGGCCGGCCTGGCACAGCGTCCAGTTCACGAAGGAGGAGCACCAGGAGGCCTTGTCGTCGTAGCCCTCGATGTTGGTGCCCGCGTGGTAAGCGGTGATGCGGGGGTTGCTCTGGCCCACCGGACTGGTGCGCACGCCCAATTCGGCGCGGGCCACCGCCATCCAGGGCTCGGGCCAGCCTGGAGAGGCTGCGAAAGCAGGTGTAACAACGGGGGGCAAAGGGCGTGTCATGGCATAAATTATCGCGCCAGAGCAAGACCTTGAAAGCCCTTGAAAGCCCGGCCATCGCCCATAATTGAAGGCTTGCCGTGTTGCTGCCTGTTGGCGTGCAGCCCTTTGTTGAGACTTTTAGAACCTCCCATGACCAAACAAACCCATTCCTTCCAGGCCGAAGTGGCCCAGTTGCTGCACCTCGTTACCCACTCGCTGTATTCCAACAAAGAGATTTTTCTGCGCGAGTTGATCTCCAACGCGTCAGACGCCTGCGACAAGCTGCGCTTTGAGGCCATCAATGACGGCGGTCTGTACGAGAACGACACCGAGTTGAAGGTCAAGGTCAGCTTTGACAAAGACGCCAAGACGCTCACCATCACCGACAACGGCATTGGCATGAGCACGCAAGAGGCGATTGACCACTTAGGCACGATTGCCAAGAGCGGCACCAAAGATTTCGTCAGCAAGCTCAGCGGCGACCAAAAAGCCGACTCGCAACTGATTGGCCAATTTGGCGTGGGCTTTTATTCTGGCTTCATCGTGGCCGGCAAAATCACCGTCGAAACGCGCCGTGCCGGCATGAAAGAGACCGAGGGCGTGCGCTGGATCAGCGGCGGCGCCGGTGACTTTGAGGTCGAAGCCATTACCCGCCCCGAGCGCGGCACCCGCGTGATATTGCACCTGCTTGACGACGCCCTGGACTACGCCAGCGCCTGGAAGCTCAAAGGCATCATCAACAAATACTCCGACCACATCAGCCTGCCCATCTTGATGGAAAAGGAAGAATGGAAAGACGGCGAGTTGATCAACCCGAGCGATGAAAACGGTGGCCGCCAGCCCGGCGCCATGGTCAAAACCGGGGAGTGGGAAGCGGTCAACAAGGGCAACGCCATTTGGGCGCGGGCCAAAAAAGACATCACCCCCGAGGACTACACCGAGTTCTACAAACAGATCAGCCACGACTTTGAAGCCCCGTTGGCCCACACCCACAACCGGGTGGAAGGCAGCACCGAGTACACCCAGCTTTTGTACATTCCCGGCAAAGCGCCGATGGATTTGTACAACCGCGAGAAGTCGGCCGGCGTCAAGCTCTACGTCAAACGCGTGTTCATCATGGACGACGCCGAAGCGCTGCTGCCCACCTACCTGCGCTTTGTCAAAGGCGTGGTTGATTCGGCCGATTTGCCCTTGAACGTGAGCCGCGAATTACTGCAGGAAAGCCGTGACGTGAAGGCAATTCGCGAAGGCTGCACCAAGCGCGTGCTGGGCATGCTGGAAGACTTGGCCAAACACGACAAACTGCCAGAAGCCTCGGCAGATGGCGTGACCGATGTAGTGTCTGAGGAAGATAAAGCCGACGTGGGCAAGTACAGCAAGTTTTACGCTGAATTTGGCGCCGTGCTGAAAGAAGGCCTGGGCGAAGACTTTGCCAACAAAGACCGCCTAGCCAAGCTGCTGCGCTTTGCCTCCAGCACCACCGACTCAGTGAGCGTCAGTTTTGCTGACTACAAAGCGCGCATGAAAGAAGGCCAGGAAGCCATCTACTACATCACCGCTGACAACGCCGCCGCCGCCAAGAACAGCCCCCAGCTGGAGGTGTTCAAGAAAAAGGGCATTGAAGTTCTGTTGATGACC
>JBIKZP010000387.1:0-3257 GCA_044354655.1 Rhodoferax sp.
CATCATGGCCTACGTCGTCACGGTAGTGCCAGCAGCGCTCGCATTTAACCGCCGCTGAGGCACTGGCGCTCACCGCCATGGCCGCACCGGCCACAAGCTCGATGGCCGAGGTGATGAACACAAACTTCAGGTCTTCGCCCAGGCTGCGCAGCAGCGCCATATCGTCGGCCCCTAGCGTGAGCACCAGTTGGGCTTGTAGCGAAGAGCCCACTTGACCCGCAGCCCGCAGGGCTTCAATGTCTTTGTTGACCACATCGCGGATTTCCCGGATGCGGTCCCACTTGGCCATCAGGGCCGGGTCCAGCGCAGCCAACGCGGCGTAGGTGTCCATGAAGATGGAGTCCTTGGTGGCCGCAGGCGTTTTGCCCTCGGTGCCCAATACGGTCCAGGCTTCCTCGGCCGTGAAACTCAGGAAAGGCGCCATCAGCCGCACCAGCGCCTGGGTGATGTGCGACAGCGCCGTCTGCGCACTGCGCCTGGCCAGAGACTGGGGGGCGCTGGTGTAGAGCCGGTCTTTGAGAATGTCGAGGTAGAACGAACCGAGGTCTTCAGAACAATATATTTGCAGCTTGGCCACGACCGGGTGAAATTCATACACCTCGTAGTGCGCCAGCACCTCGCTTTGCAGCTCGCTGAGGCGGCTCAGGGCGTAGCGGTCAATCTCCAGCAACTGCTCGGGTGGCACGGTGTGGGTGGCGGGGTCAAAGTCGCTGATGTTGGCCAGCAGGAATTTCAGCGTGTTGCGGATGCGGCGGTAGGTGTCCACCACGCGGGCCAGAATTTTTTCGTCACCGGCGATGTCGCCCGAGTAGTCGCTAGCGGCCACCCACAGACGAATGATTTCGGCGCCGAGTTTTTTCGAGGTTTCCTGCGGGTCCACGCCGTTGCCCTGGCTCTTGCTCATCTTGTGGCCCTTGCTGTCCACGGTAAAGCCGTGGGTCAGAATGCCTAGGTAGGGCGCGCGGTCGTACATGGCGCAGGCGGTGAGCAGGCTGGAGTGGAACCAGCCGCGGTGCTGGTCGTGGCCTTCCAAATACAGGTCAGCCTCGGGGCCGCTGGCATGGCCGGAGCCGGGGTGCGAGCCTTTGAGCACGGTGGTGTGGGTGGTGCCGGAGTCAAACCAAACCTCCAAAATGTCGCTGCTCTTGGTGTAGTGCGCGGCATCGGCTGCACCCAGAATGTCTTCGGTGCTGACTTTGCTCCAGGCCTCCACGCCGCCCTGCTCAATCATGTCGGCGGCCTGGTCGAGGATCTCCATGGTGCGCGGGTGCAGCTCGCCACTGTCTTTGTGCAGAAAGAAGGGCAGGGGGACGCCCCAACTGCGCTGTCGGCTGATGCACCAGTCAGGGCGGCCGGCAATCATGTCGCGCAGGCGGGTTTTGCCGTTTTCAGGGTAGAAGGCGGTTTGCTCAATGGCATCCAGCGCGGTTTGTCGCAGGGTTTTGGGCGCCTTGTCTTGGGTGAACACACCAACGCCTTCGTCCATGCGGATGAACCACTGGGCCGCTGCACGGTAAATCACCGGCGTTTTGTGGCGCCAGCAGTGCGGGTAGCTGTGCACGATGTCGGTGGTGCAGAACAGGCGGCCGGCGTCGCGCAGTGCGTCGATGATGACCGGGCAGGCTTTCCAGATGTGCTGGCCGCCAAACAAGGGCAGCTCGGGGGCGTAGGCGCCGTTGCCCTGCACCGGGTTGAGGATGTCATCGTAGGCCATGCCATGCGCCACGCAGGAGTTGAAATCCTCTACGCCGTAGGCGGGGGCGGAATGTACCAGGCCGGTGCCGTCATCGGCGGTGGCGTAGTCGGCCAGGTAAATCGGGCTCAGGCGGTCGTAACCGGCGTCCACATGGGCGAGGGGGTGTTTGAAGTTCAGGCCGCCCAGGTTTTTGCCCTGGGTAGTGGCCAGCACGCTGCCGCTCAGCGCATACCGTTCCAGGCATTTTTCCACCAGACTTTCGGCCAGCACCAGCAGGCCGCGCGCGGTGTCGACCAGGCTGTAATTGAGCTCGGGGTTCAGGTTGAGCGCCTGGTTGGCGGGAATGGTCCAGGCGGTGGTGGTCCAGATCACGGCAAAGGCGTCTTTGTTCAGCTTGGGCAGGCCAAAGGCGCTGGCCAGTTGGTCCGGCTCGGCGCATAAAAAGCCTACATCCAGTGTTTGTGATTTTTTGTCAGCGTATTCAATCTCGAACTCGGCCAAGGACGAACCACAGTCAAAACACCAGTACACCGGCTTCAAGCCACGGTAGACAAAACCCCGCTCCACCACGCGTTTGAAGGCGCGCAGTTCTTCGGCTTCGTTCTTGAAGTCCATGGTGCGGTAGGGGTGGTCCCAGTCGCCCAGCACACCCAGGCGTTTGAAGTCGGCGCGTTGCAGGTCAATCTGTTCGGTGGCAAAGGCGCGGCTCTTGGCCTGCATGTCATCGCGGGCCAACTTGCGGCCAAATTTTTTCTCAATGGCGTTCTCAATGGGCAAGCCGTGGCAGTCCCAGCCCGGAATGTAGGCCGCATCCATGCCCTTGAGTTGGCGCGCCTTGACGATCATGTCTTTGAGAATCTTGTTGACGGCGTGGCCCATGTGAATCTGGCCATTGGCATAGGGCGGACCGTCGTGCAAGACAAACTTGGGCGCTCCGGCGCGTGAGGCACGCAGACGCTGGTACAAGCCTTGGTCTTCCCAGGCCTTGACCCAGCCCGGCTCACGTTTGGGCAGGTCGCCGCGCATAGGGAACGGGGTGTCGGGAAGGTTCAGGGTGCTGCGGTAATCAACTTTGTCAGACATGGCCAACTCTCAGAGGGAGTAATTCAAGGAAGCAAACCGGGCACAGGGAGAAGTGCTGGTAACGGTTCGCGGTAAAACGTGGGGTGCAGACGCGGGGCCAGGTGCGTGGGGCGGGCCCCATCAAATTCGGGCCGCCTGCGGCGCGTGGGCCTGGAGCCAGTGACGCGCATCGGTGCAGTCCTGGTTGATGCCTTTGATCAAGGCGTCCAGACCGTCGTATTTCAGCTCGTCGTGTAGTTTGTGCAGGAGTTCCACGCGCACGATTTTACCGTAGGCCCCCTCGGGTCCTAGCTGGTCGGGCCAGTCCAGGCAATGGGTTTCCAGCAGCACGCGTCCGCCGTTGACATCGTTGGCGTCCAGCGAGGGTCGTACGCCCAGGTTGGCCACACCCGCCAGGGGGTGCTCGCTCAGACCATGTACCCGCACCACAAAGATGCCGCCGGCCGCCGGGTGCCAGTGTTTGAAGCGTAGGTTCAGG
>JBIKZP010000388.1:0-3253 GCA_044354655.1 Rhodoferax sp.
GGTTCTCTTCGTGCGGGTTGTTGGCAAAGGGGTAGAAGCCAGTTTTCTCGCCCTCGCCGGTGCTGCCGTTGAGGACGAAGCTGGGGTTGACTTGGTCCGGCCGAATGGGCAAGCGGGCTGCGGCCCACCAAGCAATGTCGCCGCTGGCATTGGCCCACACCACGTTGAGTCCGGGTGCGTGAATCTTGCTGGCGGCGCGGCGCGCCTTGTCCAGCGTGTCGGCGCGGTTGAGTTCATAAAAGGCATCCAGCACCGGGTTTTCGGTTTCCAGAAAGGCCCACCACATGGCGACCGGCGCGCTGCCCAGACTGTCTTTGAAGGCGTCGGTGATGAGGGGGCCGTGCGGTGAACGTCGCAAGGTGAGTTCAATGGGGGCGGCGCCTTTGACCGCAATGGTTTCCTTGCGGCTTTGCAGGTCGACCCATTGGCCGCGGTGCCAGACTTGGTTGGCATTGGCGGGGTTGACTTTTTCGGCGATCAAGTCGAGGTCATCATTTTGGAACATGGTGATGCTCCAGCCAAACTGGGGGTTGTTGCCGAGCAAGGCCATCGGGTTCAAGGCCTGCAGGTGGCCGTACAAGGAAAAGCCAGGCATGGACAGGTGGGCCTCGTACCAGGTGGACGGGGCCGAGTAACCAATGTGCGGATCGCCGGCCAACAGTGGTTTGCCACTGGCGGTGCGGCTGCCAGAAATTGCCCAGGCGTTGCTGCCCTCAAACTGGGGCAGGCCATGGTCTTGCAGGGCTTGTTGGCTCAGGCTGGCAATCTTATTCAGGGCCGGTGAATCCTGCGCAGAAAGGGCAGCCAAGGTAGCGGGCTTGAGCACGCCATCGGCATGCCAGTCCAGGTCAAACACTTTCAGGTAGGCAGCGCCCAGTTGATCCCGCACATGGCTCAATACGGGTTCGGTGCGAAAGGCCGCGGCAAAGCTGTAGGCCAGGTAGCCCGAAACGGCGTAGGTGTCTTCAGGGGTGAAGGGCCGCTTGGGAATGCCCAGGAGGGCAAACTCCATGGGCGCAGGGTGCGTGGCCTGAAACTGGTTGACGCCGTCCAGGTAGGCCAGCAAGGCTTTCACTGGGGCACTTTGGCGGTCCATGCGGGCGACTGTTTTTTGGGCGTGGTCGCGAATGCCCAGGGTGCGAAACAGCCGGTCCACGTCGGCCAGTTTGGGGCCCAGCACTTCGGCCAGTTCGCCTTGCGCCAAGCGGCGCACCATCTCCATTTGAAACAAGCGGTCTTGCGCGTGGACATAACCCAGCGCCCGGTACATATCGGCTTCGTTTTCAGCCTGTATATGGGGCACACCGCGCTCGTCGTAGCGCACGCTGACCGGGGCAGTGAGTTGTGTCAGGCTCAGGTTGCCGTCGCGCTGCGGTTGGCGGCTGTGAATGAACCAGGCCAGCGCCAGGGCTGCCCCTACCAGCAGGCTGGCCAGTGCCAGCAGCAGTCGTTTGTAAATGGGTTTCATGGCAGTCTCCTGGGTGCGGCTCGGGTTGCCGTTATGGGGCTGCATCTTAGCTTTGCCGCGCACGGGCTCCTGGCACAGGCTTCAGAGCAGTCGGGCAGCTTGCTGGCCGCTGCGCACAGCGCCTTCCAGGGTGGCGGGGTAGGGGCCTTGGACGTAATCGCCACACGCCAGCAGCCCGGGGGCTACCAAAGTTGCAGGCCGCTGCAGCCCGGGGGTGCAGGCAAAAGTGGCACGTTTTTCCACCACGGTTTGTACGACTTGCATGGCTTGCTCGACTTGCAATAGCGTGCCCGCCTTGTTTTCGCTGTCTGCGCCACCCGCCGGACCCAGGCCAAGCTGCTGGCGGGCCTGCGCCAGCACCTGGGTTTGAAGCAGCTCTTTATCGCCCTGGCTGGCGCTGACCACAAAGGCGAGTAAGCCGGGCGGCCCCCCCAGTTGGCCCCGGTCAAACACAAACTGGGCGGGCTGCTGGGCGGCACTGTCGCTGCGTAGGGTCAGCATGGGGTGGGGCAGGTGGGTGCCTGGCGCCCAGACGTAAACGGTGGTGATGGCTTCAAACTGCAGGCCTCGGGTGAGTTGGCACCACGGGTTGATTTGCCGTGCTACGGGTTCGGGCGCCGTCAGGCTGGTGTTGGCCAGAAGGTGCAGCGCCTCTGTGGCGGAGGTGGCCAGTATGACGGCGTCATACGCCTCACCGTCGACCTGCCATTGCGTGCCCTGCGGCTGGACCCTTTGCACCCGAGCGCCCAGACGAACTTGCCCACCATGCGTTGCCAGCCAGCGCGCGGCAGCATGGGGCAGCAACTCACTGAGGTCCAGTCGCGGTAACAACAGGTTTGAGCCACCGGATACGCCAAACAGCGCGTCTTGCAGCACGCGCAAAAATACTGAGGCGCTCGCGCGGTTGGAGGGTGTGTTCAGGGCGGACACGCACAAGGGTTCAATCAAGGTTTGCATCACGCGCGGCGAGAGGTTTAGGCACAGTTGCGCCACGGACAAGCGCTCGTCACAGCGAAAACCACGCAGCCGCCAGCCTGCGGCATGGCGCAGCAATGACCAGCGGTCGCGCCAGTGCCAGCCGCGGGCGCTGAGCAAGCCGGCCAGTGCGTCCAGTGGTGCGGGCGCTGCGGAAAAACGCAAGCCTTGGCCGTCAGGAAAGCACAGGGTCATGGGCATGCGCAGCAGGGCGCGTTCCGGGTCTACGCCGAGTTGGCGCATCAGGGCCAGGGTGTCTTGGTAGGCGCCAATCAGAATATGTTGGCCGTTGTCCAGCGTGACCGGGGTGCCGTCTGGCAGGGTGCTGTTGAGGGCGCGTGCCCGGCCACCCAGGCTGCGTGAGGCTTCAAATACCGTGGTGTGGTGACCGTCTTGCGTGGCTTGGACGGCCGCTGCCAGCCCCGCCCAGCCGGCGCCAATGATGGCAATTTTCACAGCCGGCCCAGGGCCTGCACCTTCCAGGCGAGCCAGAGTTTACGCAGCGGCGTGAGGCTGATGCGCTGGTGCAGCACCTGAAAGTTGTCGCGCTCTATCTCGCTGAGCAAGCTGCGGTAAATGCTGGCCATCATCAGGCCTGGTTTTTGGGCACGGCGGTCGGCGGCAGGCAGGAGGGCGAGGGCCTCGTCGTACAGCGACTGGGCGCGGCGGGCCTGAAACTGCATTAGCGCCGTGAAGCGGGGCGAGTACTGGCGCTTCAAAATCTCATGGGCCTTGACTTCAAATTGCTGCAGCTCATTGACCGGCAGGTAAATACGGCCCCGCAGCGCGTCTTCACCCACGTCGCGGATG
>JBIKZP010000042.1:0-9934 GCA_044354655.1 Rhodoferax sp.
TTTAAGCTCAGCACGGTCGTCGCCCTCGATGCGGCGGCTGACGCCACCACCGCGAGGGTTGTTGGGCATCAGCACCACATAGCGGCCAGCCAATGAAATGAAGGTGGTGAGGGCCGCGCCTTTGTTGCCGCGCTCCTCTTTTTCCACCTGGATCAGCAGGTCTTGGCCTTCTTTGATGACGTCTTGGATGCGGGCCTGGGAGGCCGACACATTGCTCGAGAAGTACTGCTTGGAGATTTCTTTGAAAGGCAGAAAACCGTGGCGTTCTTCGCCGTAATCGACAAAACAAGCTTCCAAAGAGGGTTCAACCCGGGTCACCACCGCTTTGTAGATGTTGCCCTTGCGCTGTTCGCGCCCTTCAATTTCGATTTCGTAGTCGAGGAGTTTTTGTCCGTCGACGATGGCCAGGCGGCGTTCTTCAGCCTGCGTGGCGTTAATTAGCATCCGTTTCATGGGTAGCGTTCCTTCAATTCAAATAACCAACATGCTCTTGACGAGCTTTTGATACCAGAACTGACGCTTTGAATTGAGGGGAATTGCCGGAGAACCAGGACTTACACAATAAGTCTTGGCGTAGGCGCGTGGAGGGGAGCGAGGGGGTTGGGTTGTGGAAGTGCTGTTAATTCAACAGCGGGTAGCTCCCGTCGTACGGGCTTGGATGGCTGATCCATGCCGAAAAACGGCGCGAAAACGCTCCGTTGGCATATATGAATCAGGCGCATCAACACAAACATCTCGCTTCATTCCGTTCACAGACCATAGGTCTATGAACTTTGGGTATTCCGAATCAGGGTTTCAAGGCGTCGTCTTGACCGTGTGTGTTGCAGGCCACCCAAGCTTTGGCTTGTGGTTGGCGTGCGAAACGACCCGGCGGTATCGACCTGCTAACGGCGCCGGCGTGGTGGGTGGACTAAACTCCAGCCAAATCAACCACTTACAGCGCGTCGCTAGTGAAACACATTATAGGGGTCATTCCCGCCCCTGCTTTGCCTCAAGTCAAATCGCTCCTCGTGGATGAGGATGGCGCTGGTCAGCGCCTAGATAACTTCCTGATGCGCCACCTCAAAGGCGTGCCCAAAACCCATGTCTATCGCATCATCCGCAGTGGCGAGGTGCGCGTGAACAAGGGCAGGGCGCAGGCCGACACCCGGATCGAAATGGGCGATGTGGTGCGGCTACCACCCGTGCGTATTTCCGAGCGTGTGGCCGAAAAATCGCAGGCCATGGCGGACAGCGTGGCCCGTGGCGCACCAGCCCGTGAGTTCACCGTGCTGTTTGAGGACGACTGTCTACTAGCGATTGATAAACCCGCCGGTGTGGCCGTGCATGGCGGCTCGGGTGTGAGCTTTGGGGTGATTGAGCAGTTGCGCATGGCCCGCCCGCAGGCCAAGTTTTTGGAACTGGTGCACAGGCTGGACCGTGAAACCAGCGGCATCTTGCTGATTGCCAAAAAGAGAAGCGCCCTGACCCACCTGCAGAATCAGTTTCGTGAGCGAGAAACCGGCAAGACCTATTTGGCCTTGGTGGCGGGCACATGGCCTGCCAATAAGAAAGTGCTGGACAAACCGCTGCATAAATTTTTGTTGCCCGATGGCGAGCGCCGGGTCAAAGTCACCACCCGGGACGACCCGGACGGCATGCCTTCGGTGACCTTGGTGAAAGTGCGCCCCAGCAGCGCCAGCCAGTTCAGTTTGCTGGAGGTCACCATCAAGACCGGCCGCACGCACCAGATTCGCGTGCATTTGGCCAGCGAAGGTCACCCGATTGCCGGCGATGACAAATATGGCGACTTTGAACTCAACAAGTTGCTGCAGCGTACGGGCGGCCTGCCGACGCTCAAGCGCATGTTTTTGCATGCCTGGCGCCTGCATTTCAAGCACCCGGTCAGCGGCGAGCCCCTGGCGCTGCTCACCCCTTTACCCCCTGAACTGGCGGCATTTGCCGACCGGGCCACCCCTTCGGAGTCCTGAGATGTCTGTTGCGCGCTGTTTTGACCTGATTGCTTTTGACTGGGATGGCACCCTGTTTGATTCCACCGCCCTGATCGCCCGCTGTATTCAAAACGCTGTGCAGGACGTGGGCGGCACCATGCCCAGTGACCAGGCCGCCTCGTATGTGATTGGCCTGGGCTGGACCGAGGCGCTGGCGCATGTCGCCCCCGACGTGCCCCGGGAGCGCTACCCGGAGTTGGGTGCGCGCTACATGCACCATTACGCCCTGCGCCAGCACGACATCAGCTTGTTTGGCGGTGTGCTGGAGATGTTGCAAGCCCTCAAAACACGCCAGCACCTGCTGACGGTGGCCACCGGAAAAAGCCGCCCCGGGCTCAACGAGGCCTTGCAGGCGGCGTCTCTGAAGGGCGTTTTTGATGGCTCACGCACCGCGGATGAAACCCAGGGCAAGCCGCACCCGCTGATGCTCCACGAGTTGATGGCCGAATTTGACGTCAGACCCGAGCGCGTGTTGATGATTGGCGACACCACGCACGACCTGCAAATGGCCCTGAACGCCGGCTGCCCGCGGGTGGGCGTGAGCTACGGTGCGCACGAGCCCGAAGCTTTTCACGCCTTGAGCCCCTTGTACGTGGCCCATTCGGTGCGTGAGTTGCACGATTGGCTGCTGGTCAACGGCTAGTCACGAATTACAAATTGACGAATGGCTAACTAGGAGCGCCTTGTGATGGAGCCACTTGTTCCCCTGTGCAATTCAGCCGACTTATGCAACAGTGGTGAAGCCGTGCCTTTTGATGTGGTCTACGCCGGCCAGACCTGCCGCGCCTTTGCCATCCGCTTTCAGGGCCAGGTCTACGCCTACCTGAACCGCTGCGCTCACGTGGCCATGGAAATGGACTTTCAGCCCAACCGCTTTTTTGACAGCACCGGCCAGTGGCTGATGTGCGCCACGCATGGTGCGGTGTACCAGCCACAAACCGGTGCCTGCCGTGACGGCCCGTGCCGTTCAGGCTTGGTCAAAATTGACCTTATCGAGTTTGACGGCGTTGTGCACTGGCATACTGCTTACAACCTCAAACCCCTGGAATTTTGAAATGACCGAACCCCAAACGCCCGAAACCACGGGTGCCGCCGAGACTGACCCTTCAGCCTCACCTCAGATGCCAGTACAAACACCTCCCCCGGCGCCAGAAGCTGTGGCCCAAACAGCGGCCAAAACAACGGCCAATCCCACTGTGGCCGAGTCCTCGGTACCGTTGCCAGGTTGGGAGCGCGCGACCTTGGAGAAGTTAGCCTTTGCCACCTTGCACGAGCAGCGTCTGGCACGGCGCTGGCGTAACGGCGTGCGCTTGGCCTGGCTGGTATTTTTGGTGGCACTGGTCTGGATCGGCATGCGCCAAAGCGTGACGTCCACCGATGTGTCTTCGCCCCATACGGCTGTGGTGGAGATCAAGGGCGAGATTGCTTCAGGCACTGAGGCCAGTGCCGAGTTGCTGGTGGTGGCCTTGCGCGCTGCTTTTGAGGATACCGGCGCCCAAGCCGTGGTTCTGCTCATCAACTCGCCGGGTGGCAGCCCGGTGCAGGCCGGCATCATCAACGACGAAATCGCCCGACTCAAAGTCAAGCACCAAAAGCCGGTCTATGCCGTGGTGGAGGAGTCTTGCGCTTCAGCGGCTTATTACATCGCGGTGGCGGCTGACAAAATTTTTGTGGATAAAGCCAGCATTGTGGGCAGCATTGGTGTCCTGATGGACGGTTTTGGCTTCACCGGGCTGATGGACAAGCTCGGCGTGGAGCGCCGCTTGATGACCGCAGGTGAAAACAAGGGATTTTTAGACCCGTTTAGCCCCCAGTCGCCCAAGCAGCGCGCCTACACGCAAGCCATGCTGGATCAAATTCACCAGCAGTTCATTACGGTGGTGAAAGCGGGGCGCGGCAATCGACTGAAAGAAACCCCGGAGATCTTCAGCGGTTTGTTCTGGAGCGGCCAGCAGGCCATTGAACTGGGTTTGGCCGATCAACTGGGCAACCTGGACTTTGTGGCGCGAGAAGTCGTCAAGGCCGAGGAGATCATTGATTACACGCGGCGCGACAATGTAGCCGAACGCCTGGTCAAACGTTTTGGTGCATCGATTGGCGAGTCAGCGGTTCGAGCCCTGCAAACCCAGGCGACCTTGCGCTAACAGCCAACCTGGGGCGCTAAGCGTGATGACGCTTAGCGCCCCAGGGCAAAAACCGCCGGCGTCGAGTTGTCTAGCGTGGAGGCTTTTTGTTTCCATTGCTTGATGCTTTCGCTTCGGCAGACGCCACGGCTCAAGGTCAAGGCACTGCATACGGCCAAGCGGGTGTTGTGCTGCAGGGTTTGCAGCAGGGCTTGCATCATGGCGGCGTTGCGGTAGGGCGTTTCGATGAAGAGTTGGGTTTGCCCGGTTCTGAGGGCAAGTGACTCCAGTTCTTTCAAGCGTGCCACGCGTTCCTGCGGATCTTGCGGCAGGTAACCCACAAACGCAAAGTTTTGGCCATTGAGGCCGCTTGCTGCCAGCGCCAGCAAGAGCGACACCGGGCCGGTTAAGGCCACCACTTCAAGGCCCAGTTCATGCGCGGCGCGCACCACCGAAGAACCAGGGTCGGCCACGGCGGGCATGCCTGCCTCGCTCACGAGGCCCACGTCATGGCCGGCCAACGCGGCTGCGAGCAAGTGGCGGGCGTCAAAGTTGCCGGTGTGGTCCCCCTTTTTGTGCACTTCTCGCGGTAATTCCTGAATGGACTGCGCCTGGACCACCGAGTTCAAGGGAATGATCTCGTTCACGCGCTTGAGGTAGGCCCGTGCAGACTTGGCGTTTTCACAGACCCAGTAATTCAAACGTGCCGCCACCTTGAGCGTGCCCAAGGGCATGGTTTCTTGCAGGTCGACCTGGGTGTCGCAGCCAAAATCCAACGGGGCGGGAACCAAATAGAGTCGGCCCAGGGCGGCAGGCTTCGTGGACGCGTTCAAGTGCGTGCTCCCAGTAACTCAATGCCAGCGGCTGTGAGCATCTGGCAGGTGCGTATCAGCGGCAGCCCCACCAGCGCGGTTGGGTCGTCGTTCTCAATGGCGTCAAGCAAGACGATGCCCAGGCCCTCGCTTTTGGCGCTGCCCGCGCAGTCGTACGGGGTTTCGGCCAGCAGGTAAGCCTCAATCTCGGCGTCCGACAAGTCGCGAAATTTGACCTTGACCTGTGCCAGGTCCATTTGTGCAAACTTGCTCTCTTGGCAGACCACGGCTACCGCTGTTTGGAAAATCACGGTTTGGCCACGCATTTGCCTGAGTTGTGTCACGGCACGCGCATGGGTGCCCGGTTTGCCCAAGGGCAGTCCGTCCAGGTCAGCCACTTGGTCAGAGCCAATCACCACACTGGCGGGAAACTGCGCCGCAACCGCGCGCGCCTTGGCCATAGCCAAGCGGCAGGCCAGTTGCATCGGGGTTTCACCCCGGTTTGGCGTCTCGTCCACGTCAGGGGCGGCCACCGTGAAGGGAATGCGCAGGCGTGCCAGCAATTCGCGGCGGTAGGGCGAAGTGGAGCCCAGAACCAGGGGGCGTGAGGTATTTTTTGACATCCCGCGATTCTCTTACACTGCAGACATGAATCAAGCGTCTTCAGCCCTCCATCTGGACATCAAGGCCATGGCCCAGTCCGCCCGTCACCTTTCTGCCCAGGATTTGCTATCAACTTATGAGCGAATCATGCAGGAAACTCAAGGCCTGGGCGCTGATCGCCTACTGGATTGGTCAGCTCAGGGCGAGCTGCGTACCAATGAGGCTGGTGTGCAGCAGTTCTGGCTGCACCTGAGCATGGCTACCTGTCTGCCTCTGACTTGTCAGCGTTGTCTGGGTTTGGCCGACATGGTTGTTTCAGTCAAACGGTCATTTCGCTTTGTGGAGAGTGAAGCCGCCGCCGAGGCTGAGGACGAACTGGCCGAAGAAGATGTGCTGGCCCTGAGTCGTGACTTCAACCTGCATGAGTTGATGGAGGACGAGGTGCTGATGGCCTTGCCCTTGTTCCCACGCCATGAGGTCTGCCCGGTCGAGGTGAAGCTGGCTGTGGCAGATGCCGAATTTGAAGAGGCAGGCACCGAAAAAATCAATCCATTTGCCGTCCTTGCCAAGCTCCAAAAAGGCAAGCCCGGTTAAGCGAAAGAGTTGCGCTACAATCTGAGGCTTCGCGCGTGACCCCCATCGCGCATTCAACTAACCCCCTGGTTGCTGCAGTTTCGCAACAACTCGAATCTTTAGGAGCGGACCATGGCCGTCCAACAGAATAAAAAATCACCTTCCAAGCGCGGTATGCACCGTTCGCACAATGCACTGGTTGTGCCAGGCATTGCGGTTGAGTCCACCACCGGTGAGACCCATCTGCGTCACCACATCAGCCCCACTGGCTTTTACCGTGGTCGTAAAGTGCTCAAGACCAAGTCTGAAGCCTGATTGATTTCATCCTGGCAAGGCCCGAAGCTACCGTATTTGTAGCCTCGGGCCTTTCTTTTGATGCCTCTGTTTTTCGTTATTCCCTGGCTGGTTCCATCTAGTTGTCCATGATTACTATTGCAGTCGATTGCATGGGGGGCGATCACGGCCCGCAAGTCACCCTGGTGGCCTGCCGTCAGTTTTTGGACCGTCACGAAGAGGCGCATCTCATTTTGGTGGGTTTGCCCGAGTGCCTGAGCGGGTTCAACCACCCACGTGCCCAAATGGTGGGCGCCAGCGAGGTGGTCACCATGGACGATCCCCTGGAAGTTGCGTTACGGCGTAAAAAAGACTCCTCCATGCGGATCAGTATTCAGCAGGTCAAGGATGGCGCCGCTCAGGCGGCGGTATCAGCTGGCAACACAGCTGCTTTGATGGCTATTTCACGCTATCTTCTTAAAACGCTTGATGGCATTGATCGCCCTGCCATTGCCGGCCAAATCCCCAATGCGAAAGGCAAGGCCACCACCGTGCTCGACATGGGCGCCAATGTGGATTGCAGTGCTGAACACCTCTTGCAGTTTGCGGTGATGGGGGCGGCCTTGGTGTCGGTACTTAATGGTGAAGAGAACCCCAGCGTCGGGCTCTTGAATATTGGGGAAGAGGCCATCAAAGGCAACGAAGTCATCAAAAAAGCTGGTGAATTGCTGCGATCTGCGGCTAAATCTGGTGATTTGAACTTTTACGGCAATGTTGAAGGGAATGATATTTTCAAGGGCACGGCCGATATTGTGGTGTGTGACGGTTTTGTCGGCAACGTGGCGCTGAAAGCCAGCGAAGGCTTGGCCACCATGATTGTTAACTTCCTGAAAATGGAGTTTTCACGCAATATATTCACCAAACTAGCAGCCATCGCTGCTTATCCGGTCATATCGGCCCTTAAAAAGCGTATGGACCACAGGCGTTACAACGGCGGCGCCTTGTTGGGTTTGCGCGGGTTGGTTTTCAAAAGCCATGGGTCTGCTGACGCTTTGGCGTTTGAAAACGCCCTGGCCCGTGCGTATGATGCTGCCCGAAATAACTTGCTCGACCGCGTTCAGGTCCGGATTGCCCGCGCTGCGCCTTTATTGGCGGCGCGCGAGGTAGCCCTGCCCGTTGAAGCGGCCCTTGTTTGATTGTTACTGATTCATGACTATCTATTCGCGCATTACCGGCACCGGCAGTTATTTGCCCCCCAACCGTCTGAGCAACGCCGATCTGGTGGCTCAACTGGCAGCGCAAGGCGTTGACACCTCTGACGACTGGATTGTGGAGCGCACCGGTATCCGGGCCCGCCACTTTGCCGAGCCAGGCGTGTTCAGCAGCGATCTCGGTCTGGAAGCTGCACGCCGCGCCTTGCAGGCTGCCGGGCTGGAGGCGCAGGCCATTGACCTGATCATCGTTGCCACCTCCACGCCAGATATGGTGTTCCCCTCGACCGCCTGCATTTTGCAGAACAAGCTCGGTGCCAATGGCAGCGCGGCTTTTGACGTGCAGGCTGTGTGCAGCGGTTTTGTTTATGCACTGACCATTGCAGACGCCATGATTAAAACGGGCGCAGCCACCAAGGCGCTGGTGATCGGGGCTGAAGTGTTCTCCCGCATTCTCGATTTCAAGGACCGCACGACCTGCGTGCTGTTTGGCGACGGCGCGGGAGCGGTGGTGCTAGAGGCTTCCAGCACGCCCGGCATTCTGGCCAGTGACTTGCATGCAGATGGCAAACACGTGGGTATCTTGTGTGTGCCAGGCCATGTCTCAGGCGGCAGCGTTCTGGGAGACCCGCTCTTGCGCATGGACGGGCAGGCGGTGTTCAAGCTGGCAGTCGGTGTGCTGGACGAAGCGGCGCGTGCCACGCTGGCCAAGGCGGGCAAGACCGAAGCCGATATCGACTGGCTCATTCCGCACCAGGCCAACATCCGCATCATGCAAAGTACCGCGCGCAAGCTCAAACTTTCCATGGATAAAGTGGTGGTGACGGTCGACCAACATGGCAACACCTCTGCTGCGTCCATTCCGTTGGCGCTGGACAGTGCGGTACGTAGCGGCAAAATTAAACCCGGTGAGACGCTCATGCTTGAAGGTGTGGGCGGCGGTTTCACCTGGGGTGCCGTGCTGCTCACGCTGTAATAATTTTCCATAGTGGGCCAAGGCAAGCGCCTTATTTCTCTCATTATTCTGAATCCATACGCATGAAACCATTTGCATTTGTTTTTCCAGGCCAGGGCTCTCAGTCTGTAGGCATGCTTGATGCCTGGGGCAATCACCCCGTGGTGCTGCAAGCCCTGAAAGAAGCTTCAGACGCGCTGCATGAAGACATGGGCCAACTCATCAGCCAAGGCCCCAAAGAAGCCTTGGCGCTCACCACCAACACCCAGCCTGTGATGCTGGTGGCCGCTGTAGCCGCCTACCGGGTGTGGATGTCCGAGACCGGTGTGGCTCCGGCGGCAGTGGCCGGCCATTCGCTGGGCGAATACTCGGCGCTGGTAGCCTCCGGTGTGCTGACGCTTTCGCAAGCCGCCCCTTTGGTGCGCTTTCGGGCGCAGGCCATGCAAGAAGCCGTGCCGGTTGGCATAGGCGCCATGGCGGCTATTTTGGGCATGGAGGCCGCCAAGGTCATCGCAGGTTGTGCTGAGGTAAGCGCCAGTTTTGGCCCGGGTAGTTTGGAGGTGGTGGAAGCCGTCAACTTCAACGATCCGGCACAAACCGTGATTGCCGGCAGCAAGGCTGCGGTAGAAAAAGCCTGTGAAGTCTTGAAAGCCCAAGGTGCCAAGCGCGCCTTGCCGTTGCCGGTGTCGGCCCCGTTCCATTCCAGCCTGATGAAGCCCGCGGCTGAAAGGCTGCTGCAACAACTGGCCAGTACTGTATTTTTGCCACCCCAAATACCGCTCATCAATAACATTGACGTGGCCGTAGAAACCGATGCTGATCGCATTCGTGATGCCTTGTACCGCCAGGCGTTTGGACCAGTCCGCTGGGTGCAGTGTGTGCAGGCGATCAAGGCGCGTGGTTTGTCCACCTTGGTCGAGTGCGGGCCTGGCAAGGTGCTCGCCGGCATGGTCAAACGCATTGATCCCGAACTGACCGGTCTGGCGCTGCTGGACCCCGTCAGCCTGGCTGATGTGAAAACTGCTTTGACAGAGGCCTGATATGACTGATATGACTGACGCAGCGACAAGCATGACTTCTTTTGCCGGCCAGGTCGCCCTGGTCACCGGTGCGTCCCGTGGCATTGGTGCTGCCATTGCACTGGAACTGGCGCAGCGTGGGCTGCACGTCATTGGTACGGCCACCAGCGACGAAGGCGCTGCCAAAATTAGCCAAACCCTGTCGGCCTACCCCGGCTGCAGCGGAAAAAACCTCAATGTCAACGATGCACTGGCGGCCCAGGCCTTGATTGACGACATCGTCAAAACCCATGGCGGCTTGCAAGTGCTGGTCAACAACGCCGGCATTACCCGCGACAACCTGGCCATGCGCATGAAAGACGACGAATGGGATG
>JBIKZP010000389.1:0-3234 GCA_044354655.1 Rhodoferax sp.
CTGGTGGAAATGCTGCGCTTTCGGGCCGAAAAGCTGAACCAGGCCCATGTCTACCCTTTGGGCGCACTCACCCGTAACCTGGCCGGAGAATCATTGACAGAAATGGTTGAACTAACCCAAGCCGGTTGCGTGGCTTTCAGCCAGGCCGAGGTGCCGCTGGCCAACACCCAGGTGATGCTGCGCGCCTTGCAGTACGCCAGTACGTTTGGCTACGCCGTTTGGCTGCGTCCGCAAGAGTTGTATTTGGGCAAGGGCGTGGCTGCCAGCGGCGCGCTGGCCACCCGCATGGGTCTGAGTGGCGTGCCTGTGGCCGCCGAGACCATTGCGCTGCTCACTATTTTTGAGCTGATGCGTGCCACCGGCGCCCGCGTGCACTTGTGCCGCTTGAGCAGCGCGGCCGGGGTTGAATTGGTGCGCCAAGCCAAGGCGGATGGCTTGAAGGTCAGCTGCGACATCAGCATCAACTCCTTGCACCTGACCGATGCCGATATCGGCTTCTTTGACAGCCGAGCCCGGCTGAACCCGCCTTTGCGCCAGCAACGCGACCGAGACGCCCTGCGCGCTGGCTTGGCCGACGGCACCATTGACGCGCTGGTGTCTGACCACACGCCGGTGGATGAGGACGACAAGGCGCTGCCTTTTGCCGAGAGCGAGCCCGGTGCCACCGGGGTGGAACTGCTGCTGAGCCTGGCGCTTAAATGGAGCCAGGACAGTGGCGTGGGCCTGCTGCGTGCGTTAGACACGGTCACCCGGGGCCCGGCTACGGTGCTGGGGGCTGCATTGGGCAAGCGCGAGGGCCGGGTGGGCCAGTTGCTGCCCGGTGGCGTGGCCGATGTCTGCGTTTTTGATCCCAAAGCGGCATGGACCGTTCAGGCCGATGCTTTGCGCAGCCAGGGCAAGCACACGCCATTCTCAGGTTACGAGATACCGGGTAAGGTGCGGTACACCGTGGTGGCGGGGCAGGTGGCGTTTCAAGCCTGAGGTAAGCTCGCTTCAAGCCCGCTTGGCTTTCCTTATTGAAAGAGGATGTTCATGAAAAAGACTGTGTTGTTTTCCTGGTTGCTTCTGGGTGCGGCCCCTTGGGTAGCTGGGGTGGCCCATGCGCAAACGTACACCTTGACCTGCCAGGTGCATGGAGAAATCAGTGACGGCAACGGCATGAAGCTCAAGCCCGCCAAAATAACGGCCGGAATTCAGACCATTGGGAATAATATTTTCATCAAGGTGCAAGGTCCCGAGGTCTACCAGATGTTTGTCAGCAGCCTGAGCACCGAGCATATGGCCAGCAAAAACATGACGTCAGATGACAGCATGTGGGTGCACACCCGTAAGAAGTCCAACAACTATGAGAGCGACATCAAAATTGCGCGCGAACCCGTGTCCATTACCGCCTACAACGACATCGACTTCAAGGGGCACAAGGTGCGTGTGAGCTTGGAAGGACCCTGCCAGTTGCCCAAGTAAGCTTGGGACAGACGGCCCCGTACTCAGTACTTGATGTTCAAGCGGCGGTATAAAAAGCCCAGCACAAACAAGGGCCCGATCAGCAAGAACCGCAAGTCGTCAAAAAACGAGGGCTTCTTGCCTTCAATCTTGTGGCCAATGAACTGACCGATCCAGGCCACCACAAAAATCGTTAGCGACACCGCAAACACCTGCGCCGACGGCAGGGCCGCCAGCAGCCCCAGCATGGCCGCCGACATGAGCAGCATGCCTGCTGCAAATGGCACCGACAACTTGATGTAGTAAGGCATGGACAGGAACCCCACCAGCAGGGCCAGCCAAGGTTGCACGGACCACAACATGCCCAACAAGGCGAATACGATGGCCGGGACACAGATGAAATGAATCAACTCATTGCGCGGGTTGCGGTGACTCTCGGCGTAGGTGGCCAGCAGGCTGTCAATGGGACGGGGAGGCATCAAATCCATCGTGTTCTCCTGAAGAGTGTGACGTAGGTCGCGCTGTTGATCTTTGTCTAGCGAGAGAGAAAGTGGTCAATTGGTGCCTCCGACGGGAATCGAACCCATATCTAGCGCTTAGGAGGGAACAATAACAAGTTAAAAAAGTCATTGTACAGCAACCACTTACGTGTTCTTAGTACGCTATCCTAGCCACAATGTTCCAAATTTGTTCCAAGTTCCAACTTGGACGTTCTAAAAGGAGTGGTGAAGATGGCGGGGAAGTTGATCACTGAACGTGTTGGCGTCAATGGCGATGTGTCGTTCTTGGTGCGTGTGCGCGAAGCTGGTGTTGCTGTAAGCAAGACCTACAAGACAAAAAAAGAAGCTGAAAAATTCATTCGTGAAGTCAAGTCAAAAATTGATCGTGGTGAGTCGGTAGACATCACCAAAATCAAGAAGCTGACTTTGGCTCAGATTTTTACCGAATATTTAAAGCACAACACTGTTGCGGATGGCAAACGGTATGACCTTGAAAAATTGAAGTTGGAGATTGGAAAAGTTCCGCTTGGAAATTTCAAATCTGGAACATTTGCTCTCTACCTGAAAACCAAACTAGAACAAAAAGTTCCAGATCAAGCGACTAAAAAGAAAGCTAGTCCGCTCTATGCTGGCCATAAAATTTTGGATGTGAAAACTGGTGAGATGGTCAAAAAGACCTACAGCGAAAGCACCATTAGGAAGCTTTATTACGCTATCAAAACTTCTTTGGCGTGGCACGCCAAGCACCACGATTACATGTTTGACCGTAAGCCATTTGATGAGAATTCGCCACCCAAAGCATGGATTCCAAGGGATCGGATTCTTGAAGCTGGTGAATTAGATAGCTTGCTAGCTGCAACAGAAAAAATGTATGTGAAGCGCGAAGAACTGAAGTGCCTTATTCTTTGGCAATATTATTCTTGTATGCGTGCTGGTGAAAGTCTTCTTATCAAGTGGAATGAAATTCATTTGGATGAAAAAAATCCAAGTCACTCATACATTTTCGTTCCCAAAGAGAACACAAAAATTGCTGATAAAAAGAATGCCGAAGATCGGAAGGTTCCACTAAGGCCAGAGTTTTACCACTTCGTTAAAGACAGACTTATGAAGTTGAAGAAGGATGGTCAATCATTGGTTTTTGGAGATTACTGGACTACAAGTTCAGTTCTTGCTGCTCGGTTCAAAGTCATCTGCAAAAATGCCAAAGTTACAAACTTCAAAATTCACGACTTGAGGCATTGTGCTGTAAGCTGGTATTTTGTGAATACAAATTTGACTGACATTGAAATTA
>JBIKZP010000390.1:0-3232 GCA_044354655.1 Rhodoferax sp.
GTGCTGGCGCCTGCCCCTGGATGACGAGTACGCAGAGGGCCTCAAGACCAATTTTGCCGACGTCGCCAATGTGGCCGGTCGTGCAGGTGGGGCTGTGACGGCGGCCAAGTTTCTTCAGCGATTCACTGCCAAATTTCCGTGGGCGCACCTGGATATTGCCGGCACCGCCTGGAAAAGTGGTACAGCCAAAGGCGCCACCGGTCGCCCGGTGGCTTTGCTGCTTGATTACTTGTTGCAATCGCCCAAACCCAAGTGACCGAGCTGGATTTCCACTTCAATGTGCCGGAGCTGGTGCCCTACGCCTGTCGTTTGCTGCGAGAAGCTGTAGCCAGCGGGGCCAAGGTGATGGTCACGGCACGGCCGGAGACGCTGGTTGCCCTGGATAGCGCCTTGTGGACCTTTTCAGAACTGGATTTTGTGCCGCACTGTTTTGTTGACAGTGATGCACGCCTGCTAGCGTCTTCGCCTGTGGTGCTTGCCGCTTCCCTGGACACATTGGCACACCAGCAGGTATTGCTCAATTTAGGTCTTGAGGTGCCAGCCGGTTTTGAGCGTTTTGAGCGGCTTATCGAGCTGGTCGGGCTTGAAGAAGGTGAGCGGCAAGCTGCCCGAAGGCGCTGGAAACACTATATGGATCACGGGTATTCCATCACCCGGCATGACTTTAATTCAAAATGATTGTTATTTTTTTAACAGTCGGTTGTTGTCAAGAACACTGAATTTCAGAGGGATTTTGTGGATTATTAGGGGCTCTCATGTGCCATTAACGGGCAATCTTGGTGTCTACCCTATGTTTTTGGTCCAAAAATTGCGTTAACGTTCAGGGTGTGGAGAAATATTTCACATTTTTAATTTATGGAGTTTTTTATGCAAATGAAGTTGAAAATTACCGTAGCTGCTGCGCTTGCTGTTGCCGCTGGCATTTCGATGGCCCAAGAAGTCGTCAAAATCGGTCACGTGGGTCCTACATCAGGCGGCATCGCTCACCTGGGTAAAGACAACGAAAACGGTGCCAAGATGGCTATTGATGAACTCAATGCCAAAGGCGTCAAAATTGGCGGCAAGACCGTCAAATTTGAACTGTTGACCGAAGATGATGCAGGCGATCCAAAGCAAGGCACTACCGTCGCGCAAAAATTGGCTGACCAAAAAGTCCGCGGCGTTGTGGGCCACCTGAACTCAGGTACGTCCATCCCCGCTTCCAAAATTTACAGCGACGCTGGCATTCCCCAGATTTCGCCTTCCGCCACCAACCCCAAGTACACACGCCAAGGCTACAAAACCACGTTCCGCGTGGTGGCTGACGACGTGCATCTGGGCGGCACCCTGGGCAAATACGCTGTCAACACGCTCAAAGGCAAGTCCATTGCCGTGATTGATGACCGTACCGCTTACGGCCAAGGCGTGGCTGACGAGTTCGAAAAAGCTGTCAAGGCCGGTAAAGGCACTGTCGTTGGCCGTGAATTCACGACCGACAAAGCCACCGACTTCATGTCCATCCTGACCACACTGAAGGCCAAGAAGCCCGATATCGTGTTCTTCGGTGGTATGGACGCTGTGGCCGGCCCCATGTTGCGTCAGATGAAATCGCTTGGTATCAATGCCAAGTTCATGGGCGGTGACGGCATTTGCTCTTCCGAGCTGGCCAAACTCGCTGGTGATGCCATGGCCGACAATCAGGTCTACTGCGCTGAAGCCGGTGGTGTTGAAGGTCAACAAAAAGCTGGCATGGAAGCTTTCAAAACCAAGTTCAAAGCCAAGTTTGGTGCTGACGTGCAGCTCTACGCTCCTTATGTGTACGACTCCGTCAACCTGATGGTGGCTGCCATGGTCAAGGCTGACTCATCAGACCCAGCCAAATACCTGCCTGTGTTGGCTAAAACCAGCAACTACCAAGGCGTGACTGGCCCCATTTCGTTTGACGAAAAGGGCGACATCAAAGGTGGTGCTTTGACTCTGAAAACATACCGTGGTGGCAAGCCTGTCGACCTCGCTGTTATCCGTTAATAGCCCTTGAAAAGTGGGCGACTAGCTCGCCACTTTTTGAAAGGCCACCTGCGGGTGGCCTTTTTTATGCCGAAAACGTGCGCCGCAAGAGTTGTCGCAATTTGCTCGGGTAGAATCTGCCACTCTGGAACGGTGGATGAGCGGTTTAAGTCACACGCCTGGAAAGCGTGCGAAGGGTAAAACCTTCCGCGGGTTCGAATCCCGCCTGTTCCGCCAGAAAAAAACAAACCCCGCATGGCGCAATCCATGCGGGGTTTTGTTTTGAGCCAGGGTGATTTGCGGTAGGCGGTAGGCGGTACCCGCACCAATAACTTTCCAAGCCGGTCAACAGGGTGGGGAGACCATGCAACCTGGTCTGTTGTTGCGGGTGCGGGCCTGCTATTCCCCGCCGTTATTGCGAAAACCGTAGTCGCATTTACAGTGCTTGCGCACCCCACGGAGAATATACTTTATTGTTATTTTCACACCATCCCCTTCCCCCTAGGAGCTCAGCGCAACATGGCCAAATTTCCTGAACGAGCCAAGGTCGTCATCATTGGCCAAGGCGGCATCGTCGGCGCCTCGGTGGTGCACCACTTGATTGAACGTGGCTGGGACAATATCGTCGGCATCGACAAATCCGCCATTCCCACTGACGTTGGCTCGACAGCCCACGCCTCTGATTTTTGCTTCAACACGATGCACGATCAGATGACGATTTTCACCACCAAATACAGCATCGACTTCTACGACAAATTAGGTCGCTACGAACGTATCGGTGGCATCGAGGTCGCCCGCGTGGGCGATGACGAGCGCATGGTCGAGCTCAAGCGTCGTGTGGCATCGGGTAAGGCCTTTGGTAACCGGGTGGAAATGATTACGCCGGCTGAAGCCAAAGCCAAGTTCCCTTTGCTTGAGGAAAACATGATCCAGGGCGCCCTGTGGGACCCGGATGCTGGTTTGGTCAAGCCCCGCTCGCAAATGGTGGCTGGTGAGTTGGTCGACGCCGCCGTGGCCACGGGTAAGCTGCTGTCTTTTGCCAACACGGCCTGCACCGGCTTGCGCATTGAGAACGGCCGCATCCAGGGCGTGGAAACCACCAAGGGCTTTATTGCGGCAGAACACGTGGTGGTGTGCGCCGGCTTGTGGGGCCGCCTGATTGCAGGCATGGCGGGCGAAGACCTGCCCATCATGCCGGTGGACCACCCGCTGACTTTTTTCAAACCCTACCTCGAATTCGCCGGCA
>JBIKZP010000043.1:0-9883 GCA_044354655.1 Rhodoferax sp.
CTTCCAGCAAGGGCCACGCTGTCCCCGTCACCCAGCACCAGTAGTGCGGCCACGGTGGCAGGGTCAAAGGCAATCACGTTCACGAACAGGGCTTCCCCCTCCCCAGCAGCAGCCCGCACCTTGGCGGTGGCGAACGGCTTCCCGGCCTTGCTGGTCATCGTCTTGGGTTGGCCGTACAGCTTCCCGGCTATCAGTGCGTCAATCATTTTCTAGTTGCTCCAGTGTCATCGGGTTTGTCAGTGTGTGCGGGTGTGTCATTTGTGTCACCCCTAAAGGGAGGTGACACAAAACGACACAGTGTCACGGGTGTGTCGTGACTACAAAACGACACATGACACATCATCTTGCAGCCCCGGCAGCGGCCACCATTCCAGCGGCTTCGTGAACGGCTTGCGCGGTCGTCAATGCTCGGATGGCGCGGTACACGTTGCTTCGGTCGTATCGCCCGTCAAAGTGCTTTGTCACGTCACCCTTGCGCACTCCACCGGGTCGGCTGGCCAAAAACTCCAACACAGCCCCTTCGCACTCGCCCATGCGCTTGCCCTTGGGTTCTTTGGGCGGTTCATTCGTTGGCACCACGACACAACTGGTCAGCGGGTCTCCATGCTCGTCAAACCCCAATGTCTCCACTTGGAGCTTGAAGGTGTGGGCCTCTCCGTCTGCCCCGTCCTTGCTCTTGCCCATCTTCCATTCACGGCGGTCACCATCGCGGCTCACGGTCACCACAGCATCAAGGGCGGCAAACAGTGATGAATGTCCACGCAGGCCCTTTGATTCATCCTTGCCCGTGTGGTGTACCAGCACCACCAACCCGCCTGTCAGGGCTTGCAGTCGCTTTGCGGCCTCCAAAATCAGGCCCATGTCACGGCTTGAGTTTTCATCCGACTCGGGGGCAGCGCGGTTAAGGGTGTCGATGATGACCACAGCGCCAGCAGGCACCACGGCGGCAAGGTCTTGCACGTCTTGGGCTTCGGTCAGCTTGAAGGGTGCCATCATCATTTGCAGGCCATTGGGCAGGGCTTGGGCGTGGGTTGCCTCCCATGCTTGCGCTCTTAGCTTGTAGCCTGCTTCACCTTCCAGCGCGGCATAAACCACCGGGGCAGCTTCCACCCTTTGCCCAAACCAGCGCCACCCACCAGCAATAGCGGCGGCAAGGTCAAAAGCCAGGAACGATTTACCGCTGGCGCTGGGTCCAGCAATAGCAGCCAAACCACGGGCAGGCAATACGCCACGCACGCACCAAGCCAAAGGGGGCAGGTCGCGCAGTTGGTCGCAGGTCAGCAGCTTGTAGCGGGGTTCGGGCTTTGGCGGCTCTGTTGGTCTGTCTAGCAGCAGGGCCACAGCATCAAACCCGTCACGCTGGCCTAGGTCGTTCAAGTCGCTGTTATCAGGCCATTCGGCAGGCATCGACACCACAGCACCACCCATGGCGGCGGCAATGCTTTGGGCTTTGGCTTCCTGTCCAGCATCAGGGCACAACACCAAACGGGCAGCGCTGTCTTGCTGGCGTAGGGCTTGGGCCACCTTGCCCATGTTGCCCGCACCAAAGCAAACCACAGCAGCGCTGCCTGTTGCCATCCATGCGGCCCATGCAGTCCCAATGCCTTCGCACAGATAGGCCACGCCACCGGGCAGCAGGTCACCCACTGAGTACCAGCCATCAACACTGGCACCGGGCAGGTTCAGCTTGGTGGGCTTGCCATTGGCTTTCAGGCGCTCGGCCGTGTCGCCCACAGTGATGAATTGCAGGCTTGCCAACTCTCCACCGGGTCGCAGCACTGGCACCACCAAAGCCCCGGCCATGCTCTCGCCCATGATGCGCAGCGGGTCACCAGCAGACACCACACGCAAACCATCCAGCGGCGCAGCGGTTGCCCCCTTGCTCTCGATGTAAGCGTGTCCAGGCGTTGCAGCTTCGCACCGGCTCCAGATAACGGCGGGGTCCATCGCTGGCGCTGGTGGCGTCTTGGCTGTTGCAGGCTTTGGCGCGGGTCTGGGCGCGGGTCTAGGTGGGGCCTCGCCTTTGTCGGTCCAGCCATGTGAAGCGGCCATACCGTAAAGCGTTCCCTCGCCAACACCCCTGTTTTGCTTGAAACTTCGCCACGTTGCCATGCAGGCTTGCTGGTTGAAGTTTGCAGCAGGTGCGCTCCAGTCGATGAAGTCATCAACCTGCAAACCCGCAGCGTGGGCACCCATACCGGCCTTTACCCATTGGTCGCGGGGTAGGTTGGGCGGGATGGCGTAAAGCGCAGACCTTGCGCGTTCAATGTCAGTCGATGGCATAAGCGCCTCCATTTCTCATTCGATGGAAGAACGCCTTTGCCTGTTGGGACAAGCTGTAACGTGCCTCTCGGCCAACGCGAATCGAATTAGGTTGCCAGCCTAGGTAGTCCAGCTCCTTGACCGCAGCGGCCAATCTCCAGCCCTTGCCCTCACGCAGCCAATCGCGCTGGGTCAGGTCACGCCCCAGCAGGTCAAACAAGGCGGTTTCAGTCAGCGACCCATGTGGCGGCAGTGACGCGAAGAACGGCTCGTCAGGTAGAAAAGACAGTTGCTCACCCATGACTCACCCCCTTGGCGAAGTCTTGCAAGGCTTCGAGGTCTTGCAGGTAGTGGCTCAGTCCACTGGCGGTCACCAGAAAATCACCGTTCGGGTGCGGCTCAACGGTAAACCCACGCAGCGCAAGCAGGACGGCGGCTGTCGCTTGGCCTTTGCGGTGGCGCTCAGTCGTTGCATAATTCAGGTCGTTGGATTGGTAAGTTGTCTCGGCGGTCAGGGTGCTGGTAACACCTTGGCCGTTGCCTTTTTTGGGGTTCATCTTGCAGCCCTCCAGCGGGTCAGCACTTGGCGCAGGCTCAACAGCATCAGTGTCAGGGCGGGCCACATTACGCCACCCCCATCAATGCTTTGATTTCGGCCACGGGCCATGCCAATCGGCCATGAATGCGCATCGCGGTAACGGGTCCATCGTTACGCATCGCCCAAAGTCTGAGTGTTTGCTGTGCCCGGTTCAGGTGATATGCGGCCTCAGGTGTGGGCAGTGCTGAACGTGTCTCCAGCGCCAGCGGAATTGGTTGAAATGTCTTGGTAGCCATGATTTAAACCTGTTGGTTTGTTGAACACAGCTACGAACTATTTGGGCGCAACAGGGGGCAATAGCAAACCCGCAACCCCTTGCGCCTTGCGCCTCCCCAATGAAAAAACACCCGAAGGCGCAATAGCAGGCGCAACCCTTGCGGTTAGCGCGCGCGGTGAATCACTGTGGGGAAAAAACTCGCTTTTGGCGTGGCGCTTGGTAGCAGTTTCCGGATGCGCTGCTCTGAAATACTGAACTTGGTGGCGGTTTCGGCCATCGTGTGCCTTTCGCGATACGCTTCGAGTTCTGCCAGTTTCTCAGGTGTCCACCGCTTGGGATTACCCGACTTATCGCTGGTGCTTTCTGCCACCACGTGCGCAGGTGTTGCGGCGGTCTGTTCTTGCGTAGGCTTCAGCAGCGCACGAACCATAGCCTCCAGCCATTTCCCTTGAGCAGCTTTGGCTACTGCGGCTGTGGCCTCCATTTCCAAATCCAGCGCAGCGATAGATGCTTTGGCTCGTTCGCGTCTGGCCTTTGAATCGTCGGTGTCGGGTTTGGAATCAAATACACCCTCACGCTGATTAGCCTCGGTATTTGCCACACTCCATGCTTTGCGTGTGCGTTCGGCTTCGGCGTCAAGCTCCAGCGGGTAAGGGTCAACGATTTTTTCGGTCTCGCGGTAAACAGCGTAGGCTTGAACAATGGCCGTATGTGCCTTTGAATCAGGGTCAATATGACGCAGGCTTGCAGAGTCTGGACCATCACCCCAATCACCATAAAAGTCAGCCACCAACGAACCTGGACCAGCCAGCATAAATGCGGCCAATTGTTTTGCAGTGAAATCAAACGGCAGTATTGGTGTTTCTGCAACCTCGATAGTTGGGTCGTCAAGTTCCCTTGCTGGCCTCCAGCGAAGCAACAGGGATTCGCTTGTCAGCCACTTAGCGTCGTACTTTATGCCCGGAAAAACACCAGCTTCACTCACGGAAAAATACTGCTCATCCATAAGCATTTGATGACTTTCGCCATCGACCCTCACAGATTCGTGCCGGTCAAGGAGGCAAGGTTTGAGAATTTCTTCAAAGTGCCTTTTATTGAATGTCTGCATCATGCACCCTCCCGGCGCTTCCCCCTGAATTGGTGCCACCAGCAGCCAGCGGGAGGCACTGGCGTTCAGCCGGATTGCAGCCCGGCCTAGCTGGTGGCGCAACTCTTATGCGGCCTTGGAAAAAGCCTGTTCGTTGGCGACTCGGGGTATTGCAGGCATCAGCACCAACTCAGGTGCAAACTGCACCACGGCGTCCACCAATGCACTCAGGGCTTGTTCGTCACCTTGGTCCTTGCCCAGCGTGTTGAGTGACAGCCTAGCCTCACGAATCAGGTGCTCACTCGGCCTACCCGTGCATTTGCCATTTGCATCGAAGCCGACAAAGTTCGTGATGACCCGGCGCGAGATGCACCAAGCGCCAGCCTCCACGTCATCAGCCAAGCTGGTGCGCTCCGGCCAGATGACCATGGCGGCGTAGCTCTTGCGGCCAGTGCCCACGTATTCCAAGGACACGACATAGCCTAGATGGTTGTAGGTCCTCCATGCTTGGTTTCCGCCCATGCTGAAAATTGGGCGACCGTCTGGAGTCAGGTTTTCAGAAAGTCTCATGATGTTCTCCTTGTGGTGATTGTTGATAGTGGTCAGCGGCGGCTCAACTCGCCACTACGCGCAACTTACCCGGTTCGGCTTGGGCATCAAACACAATCCCGGCCTGTTCCAGAATCCACGCCTCGATGCGGCCGTGATGCAGCGCCAGCAGTTCAAGCGGGCGCACGGTGTAATGCTTTTCGGCAGTGGCGCTCGGTTTGTGGCCTTGGATTTGCGCCACCACGCCCACAGGCACCTCCAGCCACTCGGTCAGGCTTTTGAACGAACGGCGCAGCCCGTGCAGGGTCAGGCCATCCAGCCCGGCGGCATTGCAGGCGCGTGTGTGAGGGGTGTTGGGTTCGGTCAGGCAGCCACTGGCACTGGTGGGGCTTGAGAAAACCCATTCATTGCGGCGCGGCAGACTGGCCAGCAGGCGGGCCACATAAGGGGTCAGGGGGATTTCGCGGGTGCCCTCCACCTTGTCGCGGATGGCGATTCCCTTCCATTGGGTGTTCACGTCCTCCCAGCGTAGTGCAAGCACCTCCCCCGGCCTTGCGCCTGTCAGCAGCATGATTTGCAGGCAGGCGGCGATAGTGGGGTTTTGTAGTTGTTGCACGGCGGCAAACCATGCGGCCAGTTGGCTTTTTTGTAGGTTGTCGGTCTTGGTGCCAGCTTTGCCCAATGCTTCGCGGGCTTTTTTGGTCTTGGCGGGGTTCTTGGCGGGCACCAGCGCGGCGTATTGGGGTTGTTCAGCGCACCACGTCAGGAACACGGTCAGCAGTCGCCATGCCAGCCTTGCGGATGACGGGCGGGTTTGGCCTTCCATCGCAGCCCATGCCTCGATGCGCTCAGGGGTCAGGTCCACCATGCGAAGCGGCATCAGGCTGGCCAGCGGCCCCGGCTGGGTCAAGGCAAACTTTCCCCCGCGCTTTTGGGATGCTTGCCCCCCTGCTTTGGCTTTGTCCAGGTGGTCACGGTAGTGCAGGGCACCCCAAAACGGGCGGCGCTGTTCAAGGTAGGCGGTCCAGACTTCGCCCACGGTCAGGGCTTGCACCTTGTTGGCTGTCATCTTTGCGGCTTGTTGGGCCTCACGCTGGCGCTGCAATTCGCGGGGGTCATCGCCTTGGTCAAGGGTCACGCGCAGCTTGTTGGCCTCAGTGCGGGCGGCTTCAATGGTCCAGCTTCGCACATCGCCAATGGTGCGGCGCACGGTTTGGCGGTTCAGCTTGGCCTCAAAAACAAATGACTTGGCACCAGCAGGGGTGACCCTCACGCGCAGCGCAGGGGCTTTGCTGTCACGCAAAAAGGCTTGGGCCTTACCCTCCGGGCAGGTCAGGCGCTCGATGGTGCCAATGGTCATGTCGTGGGTCTGGGTCAGGTCCAGCGGTGTGGATTTGCTCGGTCTTGCCATGCTCGAAACCTCGTCATGTAGCCACCATGTAGCCACCATGTAGCCAAAAACCCCGTATTTTGGGGAATATCAATCAACATTTGAGGCTGTCACTTTATCCAGTGGTGCGGCCTAAGTTATTGATTTGTATTGATTATATCCACCCTAATCAACACTGGCAAATAGTTTAAAGTCAGGATTGTGATTCCTGTTGTCGTGGGTTCGAGCCCCATCAGCCACCCCAAGTAAATATTGAAACCCTGCTATTGAATAGATAGCGGGGTTTTTCTTTTCGGGGCACATGTAGGCAATCTGTAGGCAACTTGCCGAAATCCAGAACCAGCGTGGTCGGGTTGGTTTCTCCAGCGTGAACATTCGAGCCACTGCCCCACGCGCAGACTGAGGGGTGGGTGTCACCCCCCGTCTTCAACCAGCCTTTCTCGTTTTTAACCGAGCGTCCAATGGCCCCATCTTCCGTAAATCGTTACGCCATCGCTGGCGCAGGTTGTACGTGCATCGGTGCCACCTTGAATCGTTGTTCAGCCTGCCACACGTCATAGGCGCTCTGTTGTGCCAGCCACACACGGGCCTCACCACCACGGGCGGCACCTAACCATGCCTCCAGGCGCAGAGCCATATCAGGCGAAATAGCAGCACGGCCATTCAAGACACGGGACAGCGCCACGCGGGACACGCCCAATTGTTCTGCGGCTTGGGTCACACCCAGCCCCAGCGCGGGCAGCACGTCATCACGCAAGGTCAGGCCGGGGTGTGGTGGGTTAAACATGCGGGTCATGGTGCGGCTCCTCAGTGGTAATCCATGTAATCAATCAGCACAGCGTCTGTGCCATCAAAGGTGAAAGTCATTCGCCAGTTGCCGCTGACTGACACGGCCCAATGGCCTTTTAGGTTGTCTGCCAGTGGATGCAGGCCCCAGCCTGGCACATTCATATCGCGGTCGCACTTAGCGGCATCCAGTCGTGCCAGCAGTCGCGCCAGCTTGGGTGCATGGTCTGGCCTAATGCCTGCCTTGGTGCCACGCTCAAAAAACGCTTGTAGCCCTTTGTGGCTGAATGACTTAATCATGGTTGATTGTATCTTGTGGCGTTACGCTTTGCAAGTCAACCGGCAACCACTCACCTGCTGCCCGACTCTGCATTGGCGTCAAACGTCTCCCCGGCCTGTTCCAAAATCCAAGCCTCTATCTTTTCATGGGGAACATGAATCCGCCACCGTCTGCCGCGTCAATGGGGCTGACATCGTGTCTGATAACGTGGCTGTCGGGCTCGAAGGGGAAGGCGGGCTTCACTTTTGCGAGGGTCTTAATGATCGTGACTGACTCCTAAATCTGGTCGAAATGTGAAGACCCTTCATCACTCCATCGCCGTCGCCATAAACGTCAGCGCAGAGCTGCCATCGGGGTAGCGGGCGTCGAAGCAGCGGGTGCATTGGGGGCAAAACAAATGGTTTCGGATGACGTGGGCGTAGCGCAGCACCAGTTGCAGCGCCACGTCTTGGCAATACGGGCATTTCTCGCGCATGAAGCCTGCGGTTTGTACGTCGGGCGCTTCAAAGCCAGCCTCGGTGGGAACGCCTTGCACCACTTGGCTTGGGTCGAGCTCTACCAATGAGAAGTTGGCAACGCCAGGCAGGCGTTGGTTGTTGTTTGCGACCTTTGCGCTATAGGCGCTGCTGAAGTTGTTGCGCCTTGGCGGTCGGGCGGGAGAGTGTTTGGACATGCAAGGCTCCGGGGGCTGAAAGGGTGTCAAGAACGGGTTTTAGCAAAGTATTAACGGTGCGTGGATTGGATGCCCGTATCTTGAATGCAGTTACCCCTTGGCCTTTACGCCTGCTCAATCGCGTTGGCCAACTTCAGCTGTCATTTTTGTGCCGGCTCATGCGCGCGGCGTTCAATAGAGCATTGCCTGCCTCAGGTCAGGGCCAGCACTTGCGCCCGCGTTGGGGGCTGACAGCCTGGGCGGGTGCAGTTGATGGCCGCGGCCAGCATGGCTTCATGCAGGGTGGCGGCCACGCGTTGGGCGGCACCTTTGGGCGCTAACACCCAGTCCCCCAGGCAGTTGCCCCAGAAGGTGTCACCCGCGCCTACGGTGTCGGCCAGGGCAATGGGAGGCACGTCTTGATCGGCCTGCAGACCGTCCACGCCAAGCCAGGCACCCTGGCCGCCAAAGGTCAAGGCCACGCGACTGGCGCCTTGTGCGGCAAAGTACTCGGCCACTTGACGGGCATTTTGGCGTGAGGGCTCGGCAAATCCGAGCAGCTCCAGGTCTTCATCACTGGCTTTGAGCCAGTCGGCCAGGGCGGCTACGGCCTTGACGGCGACCACGTACTGGGCCAGGTTGTCGGCCAGCTTGGGCCGCAGGTTGACGTCGACGCTGAGGGTCCAGCCCAGGCGTTTGGCGCCGCTCAAAATGGTCAACACTTTTTCATGTTCGGGGGGTACCAGCAACAAAGAGCCGGTGTGCAGTACGCCGGGCTTGGCTTGGGCCAGTAGCGCCAGCACTTGGTCAACCTGGTAGTCGCGGTCGGCAATGCCTTCGCGGTAAAAGCCGTAGCTGGGTTGGCCGTTGTTCAACTGCACCAGCGCCAAAGAGGTGGGCTTGCGGCTGGCGGGCAGCAGCGTTTGCACCTGGTCTGCGGCGAATTGCGCGCGCATTTGCTGGCCAAAGCGGTCGGTAGACAAGGGGTTGATGAAGCCCACGGACGCGCCGCGCATGGCCGCTGCTCGCGCCAGGTTAAATGGGCTGCCGCCCATGAACGGCGTGAGAGAGCCGTCGGGCTGCGCGACGCAGTCCATCAAGGCCTCTCCCAGAATCCAGAGGGCTGGGGTCATGCGGAAAGGCTCATTTTTTCAACAGGTGCTGACGGCGTATAACGTCGATCCACACCGCCAGAATAACCACAGCACCAATGGCCATCATTTGCTTGAACTGCGAAATTTCCATCAGGTTCATGCCGTTTCGGATCATGGTGATCAGCACCGCGCCCAGCAAGCTGCCCCAGATGCTGCCGCGCCCGCCAAACAGCGAGGTGCCGCCCAAAATAACGGCGGCAATGGCGTCCAGCTCAAACATTTGCGCCATCTTGCCGCTTGACGAGTCCATGCGCGCCATCAGCAAGATGGCCCCCATGGCGCAGCTCAGGCCCGACACCACATACACCGCCAGCTTGTACCAGCGGATGTTGATGCCCACTTGGCGCGCGCCCATTTCATTGGAGCCCATGGCATAGACATAGCGGCCCAGCTTGGTGCTGGAGAGCACAAAAGCCATCACTACAAAGAAAACGCCGGTGATCAAAATCGGCATGGGAATGCCCAACATGTGACCGTAGCCGAGGAAGGGCAGGGGGTCGGGCATGCCCGAGTTGTCAAAGCCGCCGGTGGCGTCAAACGCTAAACCGCGCCACAGCGTGAGTCCGCCCAAGGTCACGATGAAGGAGGGGATGCCAACAAAAGCCACCAAATAGCCGTTAAAGACGCCGACGGCGGCACCAATGGCCAGCGCAGCTGCAATGGCCAGGTAAGGGTTGACGCCAATTTTGATCATCAGGTGGCCGGCTACAGCACCAGCCAGCGCGGTCAGGGCGCCTACGGCCAGGTCAACGCCGCCGGTCAGGATGACAAAGGTTTGTCCGCCCGCCAGCAGGGCAATCACCGAGGCCTGCACCAAAATGTTGGACAGGTTGCCAGTGGTTAAAAAATAGGGGGAGGCAAAGCTCAAGCACGCGCCCAGGACCAACACGGCCACCAGTGCGCCATAC
>JBIKZP010000391.1:0-3230 GCA_044354655.1 Rhodoferax sp.
TGCATGGGCTTGACGGCACCGGTGCGCAAGGTGAGTTTTTCGTTGGGAATCACCAGGCCGTAATCCACCCCAATGACACGGCCAAAGCCCCGGCAGGTCTCGCAGGCGCCTACCGCGGAGTTGAAGGAAAACATGGAGGCGATGGGGTCGGCATAGCGCACGTCGCTCTCTGGGCAATGCAGGCCGGTGGAGAACTTCCAGATGTCTGCCGGGGCCTCGGCGTCTGCCCCCAGGGCATAGACCGACAGGCGGCCACTGCCGCG
Source organism: Rhodoferax sp. (assembly GCA_044354655.1). GTDB lineage: Bacteria > Pseudomonadota > Gammaproteobacteria > Burkholderiales > Burkholderiaceae_C > Rhodoferax. The sequence continues at coordinate 264 of JBIKZP010000391.1, forward strand.
TTTGAGGGCCACCTCAATAGCCTCTAGAACGCGAACCCGCTCGGCCGTGCCCAGACGAAAGCGGTCGGCCACCACGTCGAGCACTTTGCGCGGGCCGGTCAAGGTGGCTACTTCGCGCTGCGCCTGTACCTTGGTGAACCCGCTGACCGACAGCCATTGCTCTATTTCTTCCGGCGTGGCACTGCCGGGCAACTCCACCGGAAAGGTCACCACCAGACGCGGGTCAGTGCCCAGGGCGCGTGCCTGCATCTGGGCGTAAATGGTGTCGGCGGTGTCATGGCGTACCGCTTGGGCGGTGTCGCGGTCAATCAAATGGCCGGCGCGAGCGAACAAGAGCTTGAGGTGGTCGTTCAGCTCGGTCATGGTGCCCACGGTGGAGCGCGACGAGCGCACCGGGTTGGTCTGGTCAATGGCAATGGCCGGGGGCACGCCCTCTACCTTGTCCACGGCCGGTTTGTCCATACGGTCTAGAAACTGGCGCGCATAGGCAGAAAAAGTTTCGACGTAGCGGCGCTGGCCTTCGGCGTACAGGGTGTCAAACACCAGGCTCGATTTACCCGAGCCGCTGGGGCCGGTGACCACGGTCAGTTCGCCCGTGCGAATGTCCAGGTCAATGTTCTTGAGGTTGTGTTGACGCGCTCCGCGAATGCGGATGAGACCTTGTGGCATAGCTGGATGTCTTTCCTGTAGGGGCCAGACATTCTAGGCACTTTGCCTTGGCCCGCAGGCGGCTGCGGGTACCCCAAAAAAGCCCCACAAATTGAACTGCGGGGCTTGGGGAAGCCGGTTATTTGCTGGCGGGTGCAGCAGGTGCAGCGGCGGGGGCAGCAGCTGGGGCAGAGGCAACAGCGGCTGGGGCTTCGACGTGGGTGGCTTCAGCGCCGTGCTTTTCGCCGCCCATGTCAATGTCGCCACCTTTACTCAGAATGAAGAGCGCTAATCCGGCAAATACGGCAAATCCGACTGCTATTTTCCACATACAAAATTCCCTTTTTAATTATCCAGCCCCTAGGAGGCAAAAAAATGCCCTCTCAAAGAGGGCTTGATGCAAGCTAACCGGCCATGACGGCGCGGTTAGCCAATTCACTCAAACCTTAGTCGTTGGCGTAAATGTCAATGTCTTTGGTTTCTTTAACGAACAACATGCCGATGACAAAGGTCATACCAGCAATGATGATGGGGTACCACAAGCCGTTGTACATATTACCGGTTTGCGCCACGATGGCAAACGCCGTGGTGGGCAGCAAACCGCCGAACCAGCCGTTACCAATGTGGTAGGGCAGGCTCATGGAGGTGTAACGAATACGGGTGGGGAACATCTCTACCAGCATGGCAGCAATAGGACCGTAAACCATGGTCACCAGAATCACCAGGTAGGTGAGGATGGCGATGACCGTGACTTTGTCGAACTTGGCCATGTCGGCTTTAGCGGGGTAGTTGGCGGCTTTCAAGGCGGCACTGAGGTTGCTGCCCAGCAGGGTGGTGCTGGCGGTCTTGTCGCTGCTCAGGTCCTTGACGGTCTTGGCGGCGGCTTCAACAGCCTTGGCATCCTGCGGCTGTGCTGCCGTCACTTCAGCCAATTTGGCTTCAGCTTTGGTTTTGGCAGCAGCCACTTCTTCAGGGCTGTACTTGATGTTCACCACGGTCTCGCCAACCTTGATGGTGGCGGGTGTGCCTGCAGGGGCTGCGATGTTCTCATAGCTCACCGAAGCACCGGCCAAGCGTTGCTTGGCGATGTCGCAGGAGCTGGTGAACTTGGCCGTGCCTGTGGGGTTGAACTGGAACGAGCATTCTGCGGGGTCAGCCGTAACCACCACCTTGTTGGCGGCTTGTGCAGCGGCCAGGTCAGGATTGGCAGCCTTGGTCAAGGCCGTGAACACGGGGAAGTAGGTCAACACGGCCAACAAGCAACCCGCCATGATGATGGGCTTGCGACCAATCTTGTCAGACCAGGCGCCGAAAAAGATGAAGAAGGGCGTACCAATGATCAGGGAGATAGCCACCATGATGTTGGCGGTAGCGCCGTCCACCTTGAGGGCTTGCGTCAAGAAGAACAGGGCGTAGAACTGGCCGGAGTACCAGACCACAGCTTGACCAGCGGTCAAACCGACCAAAGCCAAAATAACGATCTTCAGGTTTTTCCATTGACCGAAAGACTCGGACAGCGGCGCCTTGGAGGTTTTGCCTTCAGCTTTCATTTTGGCGAAAGCAGGCGACTCGTTCATGCTCAAACGGATGTAGACCGACACGGCCAACAACAGAATGGACACGATGAACGGCACGCGCCAGCCCCAGTCGGCAAAAGCGGCCTCACCAATCAAGGTGCGGGTTCCCAAAATCACCATCAAGGACAAGAACAGGCCCAAGGTGGCCGTGGTCTGAATCCAAGAAGTGTAGGCACCACGCTTGCCGTGAGGCGCGTGTTCAGCCACGTAAGTAGCGGCACCGCCGTACTCACCGCCGAGTGCCAGGCCTTGCAGCATGCGCAAGGCAATCAGGATCACGGGAGCCGCTACGCCGATGGAGGCGTAATTGGGCAGGATACCCACGATGAACGTGGACAAGCCCATGATCAGGATGGTGACGAGGAAGGTGTATTTACGACCAATCATGTCACCCAGGCGGCCAAAGAAAATGGCACCGAAGGGACGCACGATAAAACCAGCGGCAAACGCCAACAGGGCAAAAATGAAGGCCGAACCTTCATCCAGACCACTGAAAAACTGTTTGGCGATGATGGCTGCCAACGCAGCCGTACAGGTAGAAGTCGTACCACTCAAAAACGGTACCAAGTGACGAGGCGAAGATAACCTTCTTTTCTTCGGCGCTCATGGGCCGTGCGGCCGCTGCTGTTGCCATACTTATGTCTGGCGGATTCAAGGACGAAGTGCAACAAAGATGAACCCGGCAATAGGTGGCTGAGGATGTCAAGGCATCATGGCCACTTAAACCGCCAAGTCCAAGTTG
>JBIKZP010000392.1:0-3229 GCA_044354655.1 Rhodoferax sp.
TTCAAACGAAGCCGGCTCTGGGGCGTGGCGCATCACCTCGGCGCGAGGCGTGCGCGCATCTACCGGGAACATCCACATGCTGGTTTGCAAGGCTTCCTGCACCGGAGCCGAGCGCAAAAACTCGATGAATTTTCGCCCTGCTTCAGGCTGTGCGCCGCCCTTAACGAGGGCCACGCCCTCCACCTGGCGGAACACGCCACCCTTCAGGTTCAGGCCGGCGGTGGGCGACTCGTTGATTTTTTCCTTGCTGTAAAAAACCTCGGCTGCCGGGCTGCTGGCGTAACTCACCACCAGCGGGCGGGTACCGCCGTTGCGGCTGAACTCGGTGTAGTAAGACTCGCTCCAGCCCTTGGACACCTTCAGACCGTTGGCGCGCATCTTGGCCCACCAGTCAAAGGCTTTTTCTTCACCCATGCCAGCCACCGTAGCCAGCAGAAAAGCGTAGCCCGTACTGGAGGTGGCCGGGTTTTGCACCACCAACCAGTTGCGGTAGGCCGCCTGGGTTAAATCATCCAGGGTTTTGGGCAGAGGCTGGCCGCTTTTAGCGACAGTGGCCTTGTCGTAGTTGAGGTTCACATAGCCGTAATCCACCGGGGCCACCAGCGCACCCATCGCGCCAACAGCCACCGCTGGCAAGGTCAGCGCGTGCGGCTCCAGCACTTGCGCAGCGGCGGCCTTGGCCACCAGCGCGTTGTCAATGCCAAACACCACATCGGCCACAGGCTGGGCGCGGGTAAGAATGAGCTTATTGAGCATTTCACCGGCATCGCCGGCCTTGATGATGCTGAGCTTGATGTTGTGCTGCGCCTCAAACTGCGCCAGCATGGGCTTGGGCAAGGAGAAGGAGCTGTGCACCATGACGCGCAACTCGGTGGCCGCGTGGGCGGTGGTTGAAAGGCCCAAGGCCGTCAGCAGGGCCAGTGCACCCCAAGAAAAAGTCCGCTTGTTCATGTCAATCTCCATTCAATGCGCCAACAAAGGGGCGCACGGAACAAGGAAGAAGACTGAAAACAGCGGACCTTGGTCTATCACGCTCCCTACGCTGGCATAACCCAGATCAGGTGAGAGGGGTATTTCTCAGTCCGCTTTGCAGCAGACACCCCCGGTGAAGTGGCGAATTCTATACGGGTGCCGGTCACCCTAAAAAGTTGCAGGTTAAACCAGCAACGGGCCAAGCTGCAACGCGTTAAGCCAGCGGCAATTTAAACCGGCTTTTGACCCAGCACCTTCTGCCCGCCCAGGTAGGGCTGCAATACGGCGGGCACATTGATGGAGCCGTCAGCGTTCTGGTAGTTCTCCAGCACGGCCACCAGGGTGCGGCCCACGGCCAGGCCGGAGCCGTTCAAGGTGTGCACCAGTTCGTTTTTGCCCTGGGCATTCTTGAAACGTGCTTGCAAACGGCGCGACTGGAACGCCTCGCAGTTGGACACCGAGCTGATCTCGCGGAACGTGTTTTGCGCCGGCAGCCAAACCTCCAGGTCGTAGGTCTTGGCCGCGCCAAAACCCATGTCGCCGGTGCACAGGCTCATCACCCGGTAGGGCAGGCCCAGCTTTTGCAAAATGGCTTCGGCGTGGCCAGTCATTTCTTCCAGCGCGGCGTAGCTGTGCTCGGGGTGCACGATTTGCACCATCTCCACCTTGTCAAACTGGTGCTGGCGAATCAGGCCACGGGTGTCGCGCCCGGCGCTGCCCGCCTCCGACCTGAAGCACGGCGTGTGGGCGGTCAGCTTTATTGGCAATTCAGCTTCAGTCAGGACCACATCGCGCACGAAGTTGGTCAACGGCACTTCGCTGGTGGGAATCAGATACAGCGCGGTGTTGTCGGGTTGCGCTTCACCCTCCTGGCCGCCTTTTTTGGCAGCGAACAGGTCGCCTTCAAACTTGGGCAACTGGCCGGTGCCGCGCAAGGTTTCACCGTTGACGATGTAAGGCGTGTAGCACTCGGTGTAGCCGTGTTCTTCGGTTTGCACGTCCAGCATGAACTGGGCGAGCGCGCGGTGCAGGCGCGCCACCGGACCCTTCATCACGGTGAAGCGAGCGCCCGTCAGCTTGACACCCATCTCAAAGTCCAGCCCCAGCGGCGCACCCAAATCGACATGGTCTTTGACGGTAAAGCCAAATACCGCAGGCGTACCCCAGGTGCGGGCTAACACGTTGCCGTGCTCGTCAGCGCCCACTGGCACGCTCTCATGCGGCAGGTTAGGCACGGCCAACAGCATTTTTTCCAGCTCAGCCTGAATTTGGTCGAGGCGGGCGGCAGAGGTTTCCAGCTCGGTTTTCAGGCCCGCCACCTCGGCCATCACCGCGTCAGTCTCGGCCTGACCGGCCAGGCCCTTGGCCTTGAGCATGCCAATTTGCTTGCTCAGGGTGTTGCGCTTGCTCTGCAATTCTTCGGTGCGCATTTGAATGGTTTTGCGCTCGGCCTCCAGCGTCTTGAAGGCGTCTACATTCAAAAACGCTTGCGGGCTTTTGCGGGTCTCAAGGCGGGCAATGGCCGAGTCGAGGTCTTTTCGGAGCAGGGTGATGTCTAGCATGGTGGAGATTGTAATTTTTTGACTATTGGAAAACTGACAACGCGGCGGCAGGGTTGGTGGTCATGTTTGAGGCAGGTCAAAGGTCGGGGGTCTGGCCCAGTGTGTGTCCCTGTGTCTGGTCTGTGGCGCCAAGCCGCAAACCCTTGGGCAGCGGAAACTTCACGGTCTCTTCAATGCCGGCCATCTTGCGCACCGACACCGCGCCCAGCGCCTTGATGCGGTCGATGACCTGGCGCACCAAAATCTCGGGGGCCGAGGCGCCGGCGGTCAGGCCCACGCGCTGTCGCCCTTCAAACCAGGCGGCCTGTAATTCGTCGGCGTTGTCCACCATATAACTGTCGGTGCCCAGCTTGATCGCCACTTCACGCAGGCGGTTGCTGTTGGAGCTGGTGGGACTGCCCACCACAATCAGCACGTCCACCTGCGGGCTCATCACCTTGACCGCGTCTTGCCGGTTTTGGGTGGCGTAGCAAATGTCTTGCTGCTTGGGCTCGCGCACCTGCGGAAAGCGCGCCTTGATGGCGGCGGACACCTCAGCCGCATCGTCCATGCTGAGCGTGGTTTGCGTCACCACCGCCAGTTTGGCAGTCTGTAGGGGCTTCACGTGCGCCACATCGGCCACGTCTTCCACCAGGTGAATGCCACCGTCGAGTTGGCCCATGGTGCCTTCCACCTCGGGGTGACCCTTGTGACCA
>JBIKZP010000393.1:0-3227 GCA_044354655.1 Rhodoferax sp.
CTGCACCATCACCGCAGTTTTCAAACCCGCGAATGAAAAATCCAAGTTGCCGCTGTGCAGCAATGGCCGGGGTAATTTGAAGGCGGCCGGGTTGCCCTGGGCAGCCAACTTGGAGAGTGCTGGCCCGCCGGGATAACCCAAGCCCAGCAACTTGGCCGACTTGTCAAACGCCTCGCCTGCAGCGTCATCAATGGTTTCGCCCAGCAGCGTGTAGCGCCCTACCCCGTCAACCCGCATGAGCTGCGTATGCCCGCCCGATACCAGAAGGGCAACAAATGGAAACTCTGGTGGATCGGCGCTTAAAAATGGCGACAGCAAATGGCCTTCTAGGTGGTGCACGCCCAAAACTGGCTTTTTCAAAGCAGCCCCCAGTGCGCAGGCCACGCCTGCCCCCACCAGCAAAGCGCCGGCCAGCCCGGGGCCACGCGTGAAGGCCACCACATCCACCTCTGACAGCGTGCGACCGGACTCGGCCAACACTTGCTGAGTCAGCGGCAAAACGCGGCGAATATGGTCGCGACTGGCCAACTCGGGCACCACACCACCAAAGGCCTGGTGCATCTCAATCTGGCTGTACAAGGCATGCGAAAGCAACACCGGCAACCCCGTGCTGGCCATGCTGACCAGCGCCACCCCGGTTTCATCACACGAGGACTCAATCCCCAGCACCAACTTTTGTTTCGACATAGCGGGCAAGTTTATATTGACTCACCGCATAAGCTCATAGCGCCAAGTCATCAGGCTTCACGGACAATCCTGTCATGGGTATTGGCAACTACATCAAAGAGATTGGGCGCGGCAAAGACGGCGCCCGGGCCCTCTCGCGCGAACAAGCCTGCGACCTGTTCGGCCAAGTACTGGACGGCGCCGTGACCGACCTTGAAGTGGGTGCGTTTTGCCTGGCCATGCGCATCAAAGGCGAAACGCCGGCTGAGATGGCGGGATTTCTGGACGCCACCGCCGCTAGGATGCACCCCATTCCAAGCGCAGGCCCTGCTGTGGTGCTGCCCAGCTACAACGGCGCGCGCAAATTACCCGTCTTAACCCCGCTGCTGGCGCTGCTGCTGGCGCGTGAAGGTTTGCCCGTGCTGGTGCACGGCACGGCCACCGAATCCAGTCGCGTCACCTCACAACAGGTGCTGAGCGCCCTGGGCCTAGCGCCCCAATCTGCGATCCAGCCTCTGGCCAGCGGCACCGTGCAGTTTGTGCCCACCGAACTGCTGTGCCCCGGGCTGCAGCGCCTGCTGGACGTTCGGCGTGTGGTGGGCTTGCGTAATCCGGCACACAGTCTGGTCAAGTTGATGAACCCCTGCCAAGGGCCTGCGCTTATCGTGAGCAGCTACACGCACCCTGAATATGCGGTGTCCATGGCGTCGACTTTGGGGCTGGTGCACGCCCATGCCCTGCTATTACGCGGCACCGAAGGCGAGCCCGTGGCCGACCCCAGGCGCACGCCGGCCATGGACGCTTTTGCCAGCGGCACGCTGACCCGGCTACAGGAAGCGCAGGCCGGCTCACTGGCGGCGGTGCCCGGCTTGCCAACGCCCGATGCACCCAGCACCGCCGCCTGGATTGAAGCCGTGCTGCGTGGCCAGACCGCTGTTCCCGTGCCTATCGCCCTGCAAGTGGCGCACATCGTGCGCCTGGTCAACGCTATTCCCTCCGCACCATGACAAGCCACACCCCTTCCACTTCGGCATTGGGCACCTGCACACTGGTCGGTGCCGGGCCGGGCGACCCGGATTTGCTGACCATCAAAGCACTCAAAGCCATCCAGGCTGCCACCGTGCTATTTGTGGACGACCTGGTCAGCGACGCCATTGTGGCGCTGGCCTCTCCAGGAGCGCGCATCGTCCATGTCGGCAAGCGCGGGGGCTGCAAGTCCACGCCCCAGGCCTTTATTGAAAAACTCACCCTTCAGGCCGTGCTGGAAGGCCATCGCGTGGTGCGCCTCAAAGGCGGAGACCCTTTTGTGTTTGGCCGCGGTGGCGAAGAAATGGCGCATTTGCAAGCGGCAGGCATTGCCGTCACCGTAGTCAACGGCATTACCGCCGGTCTGGCTGCAGCAACTTCACTGGGCGTGCCGCTGACGCACCGCGAGCATGCGCACGGCGTGGTGTTTGTGACCGGCCACGCCAAACCCGGTGACAGCGGTACCGACTGGCGCGCCCTGGCCGCCACCGCCCACAGCGCGCGCCTGACGCTGGTGATTTACATGGGCGTACGTGGCGCCGCCACCATTCAAGGCGAACTGCTGCATGGTTTGCCCGAGTACACGCCAGTAGCCATCATTCAAAGCGCCAGCCTGCCCGCGCAACGTCATGCGCTCTGCACGCTGGGTGAACTGCAAGCCACCATCCTGCGAGAAAAATTGGCCAGCCCCAGCGTGATCGTGGTGGGTGATGTGCTGCATGGCTTGCTGGCTTTGCAGCAGCCACTGGCACAAGCTTCACCCCAGTTAAACCAGGTACGCCAAGCCTGACAGCGCAGGCCAACACGAGGCCGTCAAGCCGAACGGGCGTCTAAACTCCTGACATGGAAAAATTTGATGTTGTCATCTTGGGGGCCGGTGCTGCCGGACTTTTTTGCGCTGGGGTAGCAGGTCAACTGGGACTCAAGGTACTGGTCATTGACCACAGCGACAAGGTGGCCGAAAAAATACGCATCTCCGGGGGCGGCCGCTGTAACTTCACCAACCTGGACACCGGGCCGGCTAATTTTTTAGGCAACAACCCGCACTTTTGCCGCTCGGCCCTGTCGCGCTACACACCACGCGACTTTGTGGCGCTGATGCAGCGTCACCAGATTGCTTTTCACGAAAAACACAAGGGTCAGCTCTTTTGCGACCGCTCGGCTGAAGACATCATCGCGATGCTGTTGGCCGAGTGCGTTGCGGGGGGCGTGACGCGCTGGCAGCCTTGCAGCGTGAAATCAATTCAACCTACTGCTGACCTCACCCAGTCAACGACAGCGGGCAGCTATATCCTTGAAACGGACCGCGGCCCCGTGGCATGCGACGCCCTGGTGGTGGCCACAGGCGGGCTGTCTATTCCCAAAATTGGGGCCACTGATATGGGCTACCGTATTGCCCGACAGTTTGATCTGCCCGTGGTCGAACCTCGCCCGGCGCTGGTGCCCCTGACTTTTGACGCGGATGCCTGGGCGCCCTTTGCCGAGCTATCCGGGTTGTCGCTACCCGTCGTGATAGAAACCGGCAGCAAAAAGAA
>JBIKZP010000044.1:0-9834 GCA_044354655.1 Rhodoferax sp.
ACGGGCAGGCGGTGGCGCCGGTGGACAGGGCGGGGTCGTAGCGGCAACCTTTGCAGTGGTTGCTCATGCGCTGAATGTATTTGCCGCTGGCCACATAGGGCTTGCTGGCCATCAGCCCGCCGTCACCAAACTGGCCCATGCCCAGCGTGTTGGGCAACTCCACCCATTCGACTGCGTCCACGTAAACGCTCAGGTACCAGCTATGCACCGCTTGCGGTTTCACGCCCAACAGCAGGGCGTACAAACCGGTCACCATCAGGCGCTGAATATGGTGGGCGTAGCCGTGCTCCAGGGTTTGGCCAATGGCGTCTTTCAGGCAGGCCATGTCGGTGTTGCCCGTCCAGTACCAGGCGGGTAACTCGGCTTGGGCGTTGAGCGCGTTACGCGTCAGGTACTCGGGCATGTGCACCCAGTAAATGCCACGAACAAATTCACGCCAGCCCAAAATTTGCCGAATGAAACCTTCGGCTGCGGCCAGCGGCGCGTGGCCCGCACGGTAAGCTGCCTCAGCTGCGTGTACCACTTCGCGCGGGTTCAACAGTTTGAGGTTGAGCGCGCAGCTCAGGTGCGAGTGGTAAAGCCAGGCTTCCCCCGCCCACATGGCATCTTCGTACTGGCCAAATAAAGGCAGTCTTTGTTCGATGAAGGTGTGCAAAGCCCGTAGCGCTTGTTCGCGGGAAACCGGCCAACCAAAACTGTGCAATGTTCCTGGGTGAGCGGCAAATTGTGTGTTCACCAGCGCGATGACCTCCTGCGTGCTGGCATCGGGTTCAAAGCGCGTGGGCGCCGGTACCTGCTGCGGGCCGGCTTTGCCAAAGGACTCGCGGTTGTCGGCGTCAAAGTTCCATTGCCCGCCCACGGGTTCGTCGCCGTCCATCAGGATGGCGTGCTTGCGTCGCAGTTCGCGGTACCAGTATTCCAAACGCAGTTGTTTACGGCCTTGGGCATGCGCTGCAAAGTCGCGCACGGTGCTGAAAAAATGGGTGTCATCGCGCAGGTCCAGCGCCAGCCCGTGCTGCGCTGCCACAGCGCGCAGGCTTTGCAACACGCGCCAGTCGCCGGGCGCCGTCATCACCAGCGCCGCTGGCTTCAACTGTGTGATGGCCGCGTCCAGTTCCAGGCCCAAGGTGCCGGCGTTGGCTGCGTCGTCTAGCCGCGTGTAGTGCAGTGGCAGGCCGCGTGCGCGCAACGCGATGGCAAAGTGCCGCATGGCGCTTAAAAACACCGTGATGCGCTGCTTGCTGGACCACACGTGGGTCGACTCCTCGGCCACCTCGGCCATCCACACCACGTCTTGTGCTGGGTCGAAGTCTTGCAGTGCCGACGACTCGGCATCGAGCTGGTCGCCCAGCACGATCACCAGGTGACGGACTTGCCTGGGCAGGTTGTTGGAAGTGTTGGTGTTAGGCATGGTTCTTTTTGTCGGTTTTTTTGGCACGGCAAGCATCAGAGCAGTACAGCACCGCGTCCCAGTTTTTGGCCCACGCTTTGCGCCAGGTCATGGTGCGCCCGCACACCGCGCACAGCTTGCTGGGCAGCGCTTGCTTGTTGCCTTTGAAATCATTTTTCATGGGTGAAGGTCTGTCATTCAGGCGTACAACTAGTTAGGCAAACAAGTCGCCCTGCGGCGAAGGCGCAACAGGCGTGGACGTGGCTTTCTTGGGCTTTGCCGGGCGCCCCTGCCCGGTGGGGGGCAAGCCGCTCTTGCGCGAACCATGCCGCGCCAATACGTTGCCGGCTTCTTCGCGCGCCTGCAGGCTTTGGCGCAGCCCGTACATGCGGTCTTTGGCGCGCTTCATGGCGCTCTTGTCGTCCACGATGGGCGCTGGGTAATCTATACCGCTGACGCAGCCCGCCATGTGCTGCACGCTTGGCGCCATCGTCCAGGGTTCGGCCAGGTAGGGCAGTGGCACGCGCGCCAGCTCAGGCACCCAGCGGCGAATGAACAGGCCCTCGGGGTCTTGGTCTTTGGCTTGCTTGGTGGGCGAGTACATGCGCAGCGTGTTGATGCCGGTGGTGCCGCTTTGCATCTGCATTTGGCTCCAGTGAATGCCGGGCTCGTAGTCCAGAAACTGCCGCGCCAGAAACAGTCCGGTGGGCCGCCAGTGCAGCCACAGGTGGTAGCTGGCAAAACTGACCAGCATGGCGCGCATGCGGAAATTGAGCCAGCCGGTGCGAATGAGCGAGCGCATGCAGGCGTCCACCATCGGGTAGCCGGTGCGGCCTTCGCACCAGGCGGCAAAGTGGGCTTGGTTGAATTCGCTTAGTCGTTCTTCGCGCAAGCCGTCAAACACGCGGGCAAAGTTGTGGAACTCAATGGCGGGTTCGTCTTCCAGCTTTTGCATGAAGTGGCAGTGCCAGCGCAGCCGCCCAGAAAAGCCACGCAGCGCATGGGCCAGCGTACGCTCGGGGGTGCTGCTGATCGCCACCTCGGTGGCCTGGTGCACGGTGCGCATCGACAGCGTGCCAAATGCCAGATGCGGGCTTAGGCGGCTGCAACCTTCTTCGGCGCTCAAGGGGCTGGAGAGGGCTTTGCGGTAGTCGAAGCCGCGCACCTGTAAAAAACTTTTCAAGGTCTGCCGTGCCGCTTTTTCTCCGGCGGCCTGCAAGGTTTTACCGTGTGGGGCCAGCCCCAAGCTGGCCAGTGTGGGGAGCGCGGTGGCGTCTGGCGGCACCGCTGCGGAGAATCCACCCTGCAGCAATTGCAAAGGCGCACCCATGCGGGCCTGCCAGCGCGCGGCCCAACCTGCGCGGCTGCGCAAGCGGCGCACCACACCGGTCTGGGTGAACTCTTGCCAGGTGACCTGCGTGGTCTGGCACCAGGCGGCCACCTGTTGATCGCGCGTGTACGACCAGCCGGGCCCGGTCTCTTCGTGGCTCAGCACGTGGCTAAAGCCCACCTCGTGGTGCAGCTGCGCCAATACCGTTACCGCAGATCCCACGCGTACCAGCAAAGGCAAGCCGAGCGCATGCAAGGCCACCCGCAACTCCGCCAGGCAGCCCAACGCAAAGTCCACATGGCTGGCATCGCACGCGGGGCTTTGCAGCCATTCGGGTTCAATGACAAAGAGGGCCAGCGCATCGGTGTGCGACTGCGCCGCCACCAGGGCCGCATGGTCGTGAATACGCAGATCACGTTTGAACCAGACCAACGCACGCTGCTTGGGCATCGTCAGGTGTCCGTTAGGGCCGGGTGTGGGAAGCCCGGTGGCGCTGCACCTGCGGGCCACGCAGCGCCGCATGTTTGGTTTGGCGCCCGGCCATGCGCTTGCGCCACATCCGAAAAGAAGAAGGCTTCATATGGCGCCGCATCAAAGCCACCACCGCCGATTCATTCAAGCCAAACTGCGCCTCAATCGCCTCGAACGTGGTGCGGTCTTCCCACGCCATCTCCACGATGCGCGACAGGTCGGCTTCGCTGAGGGGCGGCGGCGGGGTATCAGGGGTGAGGGTCATGGCTCAGGTCGTGGTTGAGGTCAGCAGCGCGGCGTTGTGTGAGCTACGGGCGGGTTTGGTTTGATCCTGCATTTTCACCTTGAATCCGTGTACCTGTGGTCGTGCCATAAACGACCTTCAAAACAGCTTCAAACATCCTTGCAAATAGGGAGCTTCATTCCCTGTTTTGCAAGGATAAATTTGGCGCAACTACTGATAGCCGGTCTTAGCAGGACTTTGAGCGTGTGTCGGATTGTCAGAATCCTTGAAAAAAGTCTACATAGCAAGGTCTCTAGCAAACCGCGAATCTAACGCTTGGTATAAATTTGGTCGAAGCTTGCGCCATCAGAAAAATGCTCCTTGTCAGCCTTTTCCCATCCGCCAAACGCTTCGTCTATTGTGAAAAGCTTGATCTTAGGAAACTGGTTGGCATACTTTGCTTTCGCTTTGCTAGACACGGCCGGGCGATAAAAGTTTTTCCCCGCAATGTCTTGGCCAGCTTCGCTGTATAAATACTTTAAATATTCTTCAGCAACCAAGCGCGTCCCTTTTCTATCGACATTTTTATCTACAACCGCTACAGCAGGCTCAGCCAACACGCTCAGGGATGGAGCTACAACATCAAATTTTGAACCGAACTCTTTCTCTAAAAGAAAAGCCTCGTTCTCCCAAGCGATCAGCACATCACCTTGCGCTCTTTGTGCAAACGTTATGGTTGAGCCTCGTGCCCCTGTGTCCAAGATGGGCACATTACCGTATAGCTTTGCGACGAATTCCTTAGCTTTGACGTCACTACCGTACTTGCGTTTTGCAAACTCCCATGCCGCCAGATAGTTCCAACGCGCGCCGCCTGAAGTCTTGGGATTCGGCGTGATGACTTTGACATCAGGGCGAATCAAGTCGTCCCAATCTTTAATGCCTTTAGGGTTGCCTTCTCGTACTGCCAGCACAATGGTGGATGTGTAAGGCGAGGCATTGTTCGGCAATCGCTTTTGCCAACCTGTCGCGATCCAGGCACCGTTTTTCACAATGGCGTCTGTATCTCCGGCCAAAGCCAAAGTAGCGACATCTGCATCCAACCCATCAATGATGGCACGCGCCTGTTTGCCAGAGCCTCCATGGCTTTGCTTAATGGTCACATCCTGGCCTGTTTTAGCCTTCCAGTACTTAGCGAACGCAGTATTGAATTCAGTGTAGAGCTCGCGCGTAGGATCATATGAAACATTAAGTAAAGAGATTGCCGGTTGCGCAATGACTGGGCCGCTAAGCAAAGCAAAACTAGCAAGTAAAACCAAAAAGTGGGTTGGCACTAGAGAAAATGCTTTGCCTATTAATTTCAATAACTGCATGGTGTGGCCTCAAAAAATTTAGAAGTTCAAATTTTGGGACCGAAGAGATTGTTTACAAACGACTAATTAATAATTCTCATATGGGGCATAAGCTAAGGCTTAGTCGTTGTATCAATTCACTAGGCACAGCCCCAAAGTATTTGGGCGCACATGAGGCTATTTGTCGATTCCATCATTAGCTTATTCCCCATATAAAAATTAGAAATTAGTCTTTTGCAATAGATAAATTGGCGTTCAGAATCGCGGCCTCAGCTTCTAAGCGAAACGCCCAATACGGCGTAATGTCTATCGTGAATTTGAAAATCCAGCGCACTACGGCGGTCGACCGCTATGCCCAACCCAGCCCTGGGTTTACGAAAAAATTATTGGTCAGCAGTCTGGCTTTGCGTGACGCTGCGGCGCGCTATCAGCCCATCATTCAAGCCTCCAGTCTAGGCGCGGAAGATGTAGTGATCAGCCACTTGATTCAAGGACTTGGCTTAAAGATTCCCGCCTTCGTCTTGGAAACTGGCGCACTGCATCCCGAGACGCTGCAACTGCTGCAACGAGTACAAGCGGGGGCTGCGGTGCCCATTCAGGTAGTGCGCCCAGATGCCGATGCTGTCCTGGGTTTTGTGCGCGCCAACGGCGAAGATGCGATGTACCGCAGCCTATCTCTGCGCAAAACCTGCTGCGGCATTCGCAAGCTTGAGCCGCTGCGCCGAGTCTTGCAAGGGCACAAGGCCTGGGTGACTGGACTGCGCCAGGAGCAATCGGAGGCGCGCGCCCAAGTGTTGCTATTTGAACCCAGCGAAGAAGCGCAAGGCGGCTCGGTCAAGTGCAACCCATTGGCAGATTGGACCTGGGGCGATGTGTGGCACTACATCCAATTGCATGGCCTGGACTACAACCCCTTGCACGACGACTTTATGCCCAGCATCGGCTGCGCACCCTGCACACGCGCTATCAGCGACGGCGAAGACTTTCGTGCCGGGCGCTGGTGGTGGGAATCAGAAAACGCGAAAGAGTGTGGTTTGCACGTCAAGGAGTCCAGCATATGAACGCTTTCAATAGCCAGGAATTGCACGCGCTGAGCAATGCGCAACTCGACGTGCTCGAAGAGGAAACCATCTTTATTTTGCGCGAAGTAGCCGCTGCGTTTGAGCGCCCCGTGCTCTTGTTTTCCGGCGGCAAAGACTCGCTGGTTCTTCTCAAGTGCGCGGAAAAAGCCTTTGGCGGCAAGGACGCAGGCCGCGGCAAAGGGCGGCTGCCTTACCCCTTGCTGATGATTGATACCGGGCATAACTTTCCCGAAGTCACCCAGTTTCGGGATGATCGTGCACAGGAACTAGGTGCTCACCTCATCGTGCGCTCCGTGGAGGACTCGATGCGGCGAGGCACCGTGCGCCTGGCACATGCGGGCGAAAGCCGTAACGCATACCAGTCGGTGACATTACTCGAAGCGATTGAGGAATTTGGCTTTGACGCCTTGATCGGTGGCGCCCGGCGCGATGAGGAAAAAGCCCGCGCCAAAGAACGTATCTTCAGCCATCGTGATGCTTTCGGCCAATGGCAACCCAAATCGCAGCGGCCCGAGTTGTGGAATTTATTTAACACCCGCTTACGTAAGGGGGAGCATTTCCGCGTCTTCCCGATTTCCAACTGGACGGAGTTGGACGTGTGGCAGTACATCAGCCGCGAGCAGATCGCGCTGCCTTCAATTTACTACGCGCACCCGCGCCAGGTGGTGGAGCGCCGGGGCCTGCTGGTACCTGTGACCGAGTTAACTCCGCCCGCTGTGCACGAGACTGTACAAACCCGCAGCGTGCGCTTTCGTACTGTGGGCGACATTACTTGCACCTGCCCGGTGCCCAGCACGGCAGCCAATGCGAATCAGGTGATTGAAGAAACTATTGCGAGCGATATCAGCGAGCGTGGCGCTACGCGAATGGACGACAAAACCTCGGACGCCTCCATGGAGCTGCGCAAGAAAGAAGGGTATTTCTGATGCAATTAGCTGATAACACTCGCCAGGGCCTGGCACCCTTGCGTTTTATTACATGCGGTTCGGTCGATGACGGCAAGAGCACTTTGATAGGCCGTCTGCTGGTGGACAGCAAGTCGGTGATGCAAGATCAGTTGGCTGGTGTGCAGCGCGCCGGTGAGACGGACCTAGCACTGCTGACCGACGGCTTGAGCGCCGAACGCGAGCAAGGCATCACGATCGATGTGGCTTACCGCTATTTTCAGACACCCCAGCGCAAATTCATCATTGGCGATACGCCTGGCCATGAGCAATACACCCGCAATATGGTGACTGCCGCTTCCACTGCGGATGCTGCGGTGCTTCTGGTCGATGCGCTCAAACTCGATTGGGAAAACCCGCAGCTCGCCTTGCTGCCGCAAACCCGGCGTCACGCTTTGTTGGTGCAGTTGCTGCGCGTACCCAGTATTGTTTTTGCAGTCAACAAACTCGACGCGGTGGCCGACCCTGTACGCGCCTTTGACAACATCAGCCAGGCCTTGCGTAGTTTTGCGGCGCAAGCTGGCATCACGATTGCTGCCTTGGTACCTGTGTCGGCCCTCAAGGGTTGGGGCATTGTGCAGTCTGGCGCGCCCACTGGTGCGACTTGGCCGAATTACCAGGGGCCGGGTTTGCTGGCGCTATTGGAAGGCTTGCCAGTCACTCTTCACGATACCCAGTTGCCGCTCAGTTTTTCTGTGCAGTGGGTGGAGAAGCAGCATGACAGCGGCATTACCGAACAAGGGCGCCGAATATTTTGGGGCCGGGTGGGCACCGGGCAGATTAGCCAAGGTGCGCATGTACGCTTATTCCCAAGCGGACAACGCGCTCGCGTTAGCGCAGTGCTGGATGCGGTGCGTAAACCTGCCAAGGTGGGTGCGGGCTCCAGCGCAGGGATTATTTTGGATCGGGAGGTCGACCTTTCGCGCGGCGACAGCTTGCTGGCCGAGGCATTTCCAGCCAACGCGACGACAACAATTACCTTGACGGTGGCCTGGATGAACGAGGAGCCCTTGACGATCGGTAGAAGCTACTGGGTATTACATGGGCACCGGTGGGTCAAGGGCAAAGTTGAGCACATCGTGCATCGCCGCAACATCCACACCCTGGCGCAAGAGCCTGCAGAGGGCCTTGCGGTCAATGAGATAGGTAGCATCATCCTGCAATTGCAGGAACCATTGCTTATATTGCCTTTTGAACAATCACGGGCATTAGGTGCTTTGATTCTGGTGGATGTGAGCAGCCACGCCACCGCCGGTGCAGCCCTAGTTCAATAATCGATTTTCAGTCTGCATGCTGCCTCAAGTTACTGCACTCTAAGCGAGAACAATAATGTCAACACATCACCTTCGTACACCACTAGTCTTATTCGTTGCTGCCTTTTTTTGCCAATTAGCGTTAGCGCAAACCGTTTTACTGAACGCTTCATATGACGTGGCGCGTGAGTTTTATAAAGGCATCAACACCGTCTTTTTAACCCAGTACAAAAAGAGTACCGGCAAAGACATACGCGTGGATCAGGCCCATGGTGGCTCCAGCGCACAGGCGCGAGCGGTGAACGATGGACTCGAAGCCGATGTGGTCACCATGAACACTTCCACCGACATCGACTTTCTGGCGACCAATGGTGTTGTGGCCAAAGACTGGACCAAGCGCTTCCCGCATAACGCATCGCCCACCAGCTCCACCATGTTGTTTCTGGTTCGCGATAAAAACCCCAAAGGCATCAAAGACTGGGACGATCTGATCCGCCCGGGCATCCAAGTCGTGGTCGTCAATCCCAAGACAGGTGGCAACGGGCGCATGGCTTATCTAGCGGCATGGGGGCAGGTGCGTAAACGCGGCGGCACCGATGCCCAGGCCGCAGACTATGTGGCCAAGCTCTATAAAAACGTGCCGGTTCTGGCCAAAGGCGGGCGTGATGCGACAACGATTTTTTTGCAGCGCAACCTGGGCGATGTGTTGATTACCTTTGAGTCTGAAGTGGTATCGGTGGACCGCGAATTTGGCGTGGGTAAAGTCGATGCGGTATATCCCAGTGCCTCTATAGTCGCTGAAAATCCGGTGGCAGTGGTTGAACGCACGGTCGCTAAAAACGGTACCCAAGATGCGGCCAAGGCCTATCTGAATTTCTTGTATTCCGACGAAGCGCAGGGAATAGCGGCGCAACACGCGATCCGCCCCAGCAACCCCGCCATACTGAAAAAATACGCCGCTACTTTCAAGTCCATTTCCCTGTTCACAGTGAAAGACTATTTCGGTACCCTTGCCGAAGCGCAGAAAGAGCATTTCAACGACGGCGGTCAGTTTGACCGGCTTTACACCGTCAAATGAACCCTCAACGTATTCATACTTCAGTGGCTGAGCGACCGGTGGCCTCTGGCGTGGTGCGCGGCAAAAGCCGGCGTGTTTTGCCGGGGTTTAAGCTGACCCTGGCCTTCACACTGTTTTACCTGAGCATCATTGTGCTCATCCCCTTGTCGGGCTTGTTCGCCAAGACTCTAACGCTGGATTGGCAGCACTTTATTGCTGCCGTCAGTAGCCCGCGCGTGCTGGCCTCTTACCGCTTAACTTTTGGCGCTTCGTTGATTGCGGCCCTAGTGAACTCGGTGTTTGGCTTGGTGATTGCCTGGGTGCTGGTGCGGTACGAGTTTTTCGGTAAAAAGCTGATCGACGCTTTGGTGGATCTGCCCTTTGCACTGCCCACGGCGGTGGCTGGTATTTCACTTACTGCACTTTTGGCGAGTAACGGCTGGGTCGGCAGCCTGTTAGAGCCCTACGGCATTGAGTTGGCTTTTAATCCCAATGGCGTGGTGATTGCCCTGACCTTTATCGGTCTGCCTTTTGTGGTGCGCACGGTGCAGCCGGTGCTGGAAGATTGTGAGCAGGAGTTGGAAGAGGCGTCCATGTGCCTGGGCGCCACGCCTTGGCAAAGCTTTGCGCATGTGATTTTCCCGACCATTGCACCGGCGTTGCTAACTGGTTTTGCCATGGCCTTTGCACGGGGCGTGGGCGAATACGGTTCTGTCATTTTTATCGCCGGCAATA
>JBIKZP010000045.1:0-9819 GCA_044354655.1 Rhodoferax sp.
CGAAAACAGATTGAATCACCGGCCCAGAAAGCGGCTCGGATTCAAGACGCCCCACGAGGTGTTTCACGCCTCGTTAAACCGTGTTGCAGTTCGTCCTTGAATCCGCCCAATAAATAATGGTTTTCATACAAGAATTAAGGGTGGTTGATCTCAAACTGCAAGTTGTCAGCGCCTGCGCCCAACCCGGTGCGTCGATTGCCGCAGTGGCAATGCAGCACGGCATCAACGCCAACATCGTGCACCGCTGGTTGCGCGAACACAGCCAGGGCACGCTGATCAATCGGCCACGGAACCAGCGGCGACCCTTCCCACTGGGGACATCCGCGTTGAAGTGAAGCGTGCCAATGCCACCACCGTCGTGCACTGGCCCCTTTGCGGTGGTGCTGCCTGCGCGCAGTGGCTTCGCGAGTGTTTGCAGTGATTCGCATCGACGCGGTATGGCCGTCCACCGTGCCCTTGGACATGCGCCCCGGCACGGACACGGCGCTGGCCCGTGTGGTCGGCGTATTTGGTGCTGCCCACCCGCACACGGCCTACCTCTTTGCTAACCGACGCGCCAACCGCATGAAGGTGCTGGTGCATGACGGTATCGGCATCTGGCTGGCAGCCCGGCGGCTGCACCAGGGGCACTTCGTCTGGCCGCAAACCGGTGGAACAGGGAGTGCCAATCGCGTGAGTCTGAGCCGAGCCCAATTGGATGCTTTGGTGCTGGGCTTGCCCTGGTCGCGCATTGGCGAGGGCGGCATTATCAGCGTGGTGTGACATCTGGATTGCGGGGTGCTTTTGTGTCTATTGGTGGATGCGCCAATAGCGCTTGTCTGCGTTGCGCTGGCACACTTGCGTTCATGGTTGTGACCCCCGAATTACTGTCCGGTTTGAACGCAGAGCAACTGCGTGAACTCGCCCGTGATTTGATTGCCCAAGTCGCCAGTCGCGACCAGACCATCAGTGCGCGTGAGCAACAAATCGACGCGCACAATCTGCACATCGATACGCTCGACCAACAGATCACCAACCTGGATCAGGCCATCACAGCCAAGGACCGCGAGATTCTGTATCGCCAGGCCAAGATTGACCAGCTCACGCATGAGATGGCGGTGCTCAAGCGCTGGAAGTTTGGCCGCAGCCGCGAACAGCTTGATGCCGGCCAAGCCAGTCTGCTCGATGAAACCATTGATGCCGACATTGCAGCCATTGGGCAAGAGCTCCAGGACCTAGCAACACCGGACACAGCAGCCAAAGAACCCCGCCAGCAGCCTAAACGCGCAGCCTTGCCGCCAGAGCTCCCCCGTGTTGAGCTGCACCACGAACCCGACAGCACCACCTGCGCTTGCGGTTGCGGTTGCGGTTGCCAGTTGAAGCGCATCGGCTGTCATCGGTCTTGGCGCGTGCACTGCGCAATTTTGGTGTGCATCGACACGCAGCATGGCGCCGATACCCGGACGGGGCAATTTGCAGTACCTTGCAAATCGGCTCGACCCCGTGGGTTTCGCGGTGCTTGTCCACAAAGTCCTTCAAGACTTGAGTCGGCGGTCGAGCTCCGCCTGGGCATTAAAAGCGCTGGCTAGTTTCAGGATTTCATTGGCCCGGCGCAGTTCCTTGACCTCACGCTCCAGTGACTTGATCCGATCGCGCTCTTCGCTGGTAACGCCATCGCGCAGGCCAGTGTCGACTTCCTGTTTACGGACCCATTCATGCAGCGTTTGGGAGACGCAGCCGATCTTGGGTGCGATTGACTCAATGGCGGCCCACAGGGACGGGTATTCACCGCAGTGGTCTTGCACCATGCGTACAGCGCGTTCACGAACCTCAGGGGAAAAACGATTTGATTTTTTACTCATGACTCCATCTTTTCAAAAGTTGGAGCCTCCTCTAAAACCGGGGCGATTCAGGTTGACGCCCTGAAGAACACCTACGCACTCTCAGAAATACTGGCTGAAGTGGACCTAGCCCGAAGCTCATACTTCTATCGCTGCGCTCGGCTACGCATGCCCGATAAGTATGCAGATTCCGGCAAGCTCTATCGGAAGTCTTCCACGGCAATCACCGCTGTTAGGGCTACAGGCGAATGCATGCAGCGCTTGGCCGCCGCAAGCTCTGCCTATCCGAGAAAGTCGTCCAACGCTTAATGAAGCAAGAGTGCTTGATCGTCACCGCAAACAAAAAAAGGCGGTATAGGTCATACCTTGGTGAAATCAGTCCGGCGCCAGAAAACCTCCTCAATCGGGATTTCAATTCTGAGAGCCCGAATGAGCAATGTATGGATGACCCGAAGACATTTATTGGGTGCACGGGGATGAGTGCGCGCGCACCGTGGGCAAGTGCCCGCCAGAGGCCTGAAAAGGCCATGCAGTACCGCCCGAATGCTCTGAATTTCGGTGAAAACGCACGTC
This sequence comes from Rhodoferax sp., assembly GCA_044354655.1. Taxonomy (GTDB): domain Bacteria; phylum Pseudomonadota; class Gammaproteobacteria; order Burkholderiales; family Burkholderiaceae_C; genus Rhodoferax. The sequence continues at coordinate 2,394 of JBIKZP010000045.1, forward strand.
AAGATCCATGGAGTGAACTTTTACGTCTCAACTCTCGCTGCGGCGAGGGTTCTGCAGACCTTCCCTAAGTAAGGGTTAATCCTGATGTGCGTTTGAAATATAGAATTTAGCATTAGTACATCGCTCAAACTAAATGAAGGGCGATTTACAAACCCTGTCAGCACTCGGCAAAACTATTGGAGACAAGAATGAAACTGAAGTATTCCCTTATCGTATTGGCTTTGGGCCTGACAACGGTGGCTGCCATTGCAGAAACCACCGTGGGCGTGAGCTGGTCCAACTTTCAAGAAGAGCGCTGGAAGACCGATGAAGGCGCAATGAAGGCGCAATTTGCCAAAACTGGCGCAAAATACATCAGTGCCGATGCCGCAGGCTCCCCAGAAAAGCAGCTGGCCGATATCGACAGCTTGATCTCTAAGGGCGCTAAGGCATTGATCATTTTGGCGATGGACAAAGACGCCATCTTGCCCGCCATCAACAAAGCAACACAGCAAAAAATTCCGGTCATTGCGTACGACCGTTTGATCGAAGCTCCGGGCGTGTTCTACATCACCTTTGACAACGTCGAAGTAGGCCGCATGCAAGCCCGCGCCATTCTGGCAGCCAAGCCCAAGGGCAACTACGTAATGATCAAGGGCTCACCCACAGACCCGAATGCAGACTTTCTGCGCGGTGGCCAACAAGAAATCATTGATGCAGCGGTTAAAAAGGGCGACATCAAAATTGTGGGTGAGGAGTACACCGACGGCTGGAAGCCCGAGGTTGCCCAGAAAAACATGGAGCAAATCATCACCAAAACCGGTGGCAAGGTTGACGCCGTGGTGGCCTCCAACGACGGCATGGCCGGGGGCGTGGTGGCAGCACTCACTGCAAAAGGCATGAAGGGTATTCCCGTGTCCGGCCAAGACGGCGACCATGCTGCACTGAACCGCGTAGCACTGGGTACCCAAACCGTGTCGGTGTGGAAAGACTCCCGCGATCTCGGACGTGATGCCGCCGCTGCCGCTGTGACGCTGGCTGAAGGCAAAAAAGTTGAAGGTGTTGCATTTTGGGCCGGTGGTGCCAAGAAGGTCTCTTTGCAAGCCCAGTTCCTGAAGCCCATCGCAGTGACTGCGGCCAATCTGGACGTTGTGGTTAAAGCGGGCTGGATCAAGAAAGCTGCACTGTGCAAAGACGTTGTGGCGGCTTCAGCGCCAGCGGCTTGCAAGTAACACATCCGTGACGAAAATCCCCGCTGGCATTTGCTGGTGGGGAATCTAGCAAGGCACGCACATGAGCAACACACTGCACAACCTCAAGCAAGCGACCATTGATTGGCGCTTGGTAATGATGACGACCGTACTGGCGGCAATCGCGGTCACCTTCAATATTTTGTCGGAAGGAATCTTCCTATCCCCTGAAAATTTGTACAACATTGCGCAGCAAACAGCAGTGGTGGGTATCGTCTCCACGGTGGTGGTTTTGGTGATCGTGGCGCGCCATATCGACTTGTCGGTGGGGTCGGTCATGGGTTTTGTCGGAATTTTGATTGCGACCTTGCAATACACGGCTGGCTGGAGCTGGCAGGCGGCATCGCTGGCCGGACTTGCCGCTGGGATTGCGGTGTGCATGTACCAAGGTGCGTTAACTGCCACACTGGGGGTGCCATCGTTTGTCGTTACGTTGGGCGGACTCATGTCCTTTCGAGGTGCCGCATTCATGGTGGCGGACGGCAAGACGCAGCCGGTGACCAACCCGTTTTTTCAGAGTTTGGGTGGGGGCTACGAAGGCGGCGTAGGTGTGCAAACAACCTGGATTTTGGCTGCTTTGTTAAGCGCCGGGCTATTGGTGGGCCTGTTCAACAAGCGGCGTGCCAAAAGCAACTACAACATCCCTAACAACCCCTTGTGGATTGACGCCTTGGTGGGGCTCACGCCCATCGTTTTGTTGCTGGCCTTTGCCGGCACGATGAATGCGTACCAAATACCCAACAAAGATGCGCCACAAGGCATACCTATACCTGTGCTGATCTGGGCTGCAGTGGCCTTCTTTTTGTCATTTCTGGTCCACCGCACCCGGTTTGGGCGCTACATTTTTGCGATGGGTGGAAATCCTGAGGCCGCAGCCCTGGTGGGAATACCGGTACGCAGAATTACGTTGATGCTGTTTGCGCTGATGGGTGCGCTGGTGACGATTGCCGCCATTGTTTCTATCGCGCGGCTAAACGCAGGCACCAACTCGTTGGGCGCCAGCATGGAGCTGTACGTGATCGCCGCAGCGGTTATTGGTGGCGCAGCCTTGTCGGGAGGCAGTGGCTCTATCATGGGGTCCGTGTTGGGGGCACTCATCATGCAATCCATAGACAGCGGTATGTTGCTGTTGGATGTTTCTATCGGTATGCGCTACGTGATCATCGGTCAAGTTTTGATCGCAGCCGTAGTGTTTGACGTTTTGTACCGCAAATACACAGGGGATACGGCATGATGGCAACACCAATAGTGCGCGAAAGTTGCCTTGTTGAACTGCGCAGCATTCGCAAGGCGTTTGGCGGCGTGCGCGCGGTAGAAGATGTCAGCCTGAACCTGTACCCGGGAGAAGTGGTGGCCGTTCTGGGCCACAACGGGGCAGGAAAATCCACGCTGATGAAAATGCTGGCAGGTGCGTATCCGATCGACAGCGGGGATGTGCTCATCCGTGGTGTGATGACGCACATTCACTCACCGCTGGATGCGCAGCAAGTAGGCATCGAGTCCATCTACCAGACCTTGGCGCTGGCAGACAACCTAGACGCGGTTGCCAACCTGTTCCTGGGGCGTGAGCTGCTCACCCGTTGGAACACGCTGGATGATTTGCGCATGGGGGCTGACGCCCGCAAGGTATTTGAGCGCTTGAACAAAAATTTCAAAAATATTCACACCCCCGTGCGCCGCCTCTCTGGTGGTCAGCGGCAGGTGGTGGCCATTTCGCGGGCGATTTACTTCAATGCCAGCATCCTCATCATGGATGAACCCACGGCAGCTCTCGGGCCTGAAGAAACCGCCATGGTGGGTAATTTGGTGCGCCATCTCAAGGACGAAGGCGTCGGGATATTTCTGATCAGCCATGACATGCATGACGTATTCGCACTGAGCGATCGCCTGGCGGTCATGAAAAATGGCAAATTAGTGGGCACTTACCGCACCTCGAACGTTACTGAAGACGAAGTTCTTGGCATGATCATCGGTGGGCGCAAGCCCGACGGCAAAGCCGAAGACCATCGATCCACAACGTAAGCCAACCCATGATAACTACCGGTGACCAGCAACTCGTCAAACGCATTAATCGCAGTGTGTTGCTGCGCCAATTGCGCGCTACCCCTGGAGCCTCGCGCGCGCAGTTGGCCGAGTCCAGTGGTTTGACCAAGTCCACCGTGAGTTTGCTGGTCCGCGAGCTGATTGACGAGGGGTGGTTGAGCGAAACCGATGGCACGAAGCCGGGCGCGCTTGGCCGTCCGTCCACGCCGCTGCAATATGACGCCAACAAACGTGCCCTGATCGGCGTAGAGGTGGCGGTTGAGGCCATTCGGGTCGTGGGGATTTCATTGACCGGTCAGGTGCTTTGGGCTTTGGAAGAAGCACTCAACAGCAACACACCCAACAATGTGGTGCGACAAACGGCACGGCTGGTCAGCCGCGCCCATGCGCACTTGGTGGAGCACAATTTTTTGCCGTCTGGGCTGGGTGTGGGCGTGCCCGGTGCGGTTGATGAGGCCTGCAACGAAATTGCCATTGCCGCCAACCTGGGCTGGCGCAAGGTGCCATTTCAAGCGCTTCTACAGACTGCATTGAATGCAGCCGACGTACCGACTATGCCGGTGCACATTCAAAACGAGGCTGACACCGCCGCAATCAGTGAGTATGAATTTGCCGAAGGTGAATCGCAAAGCTCGTTGATCTTTGTGACCTGCGGCGTCGGTTTGGGCGCAGGCATTGTGCTGAACGACCGCCTGTTTACCGGCACCCACGGCGGGGCGGGTGAGATTGGGCACAGCACGCTGCAAATTGACGGCACTTTGTGTTCCTGCGGGCGCAGGGGGTGCGCAGAAACCTTGATTGGCGCTCGCACGCTGGGCAAGTTGTCGGACCCCTTGAGCGCCGGGAAATACCTGGGCGTAGTTCTGCAAAATTTATGGATGACGTTTGAACCCAGCGCCATTGTGGTGGGGGGGCCGTCTTGCCAAGAGCATCCTGATCTTATTGGCGTTGCGACTGCAACTTTGGGCGAGTACGCCCGGTGCGCAGGCACCACGGCACCACAGGTTCGTGTTGCCCGATATGGCCTATTGGCCTCCGCTGTGGGTGCTGCCGCACTTGTGTTGCACAAGTACTTGCGGCCTATGCACAGCGCCACGGACGCAAGCACGGTGGCGTACGCAGCCCCTATCTAAAACAAACATACCGCTCACTAGCAGTCAAACACTATGTTTCTCGGAATCGACATCGGCACGTCAGAAGTCAAGGCACTTTTGCTGGACTCCAACCACCAGGTCATTGGCACCGCAGGCGCAGCCCTGATGGTGGCTCGGCCCCATCCGGGCCACAGTGAGCAGCGCCCCGAAGACTGGTGGAGTGCCACCCAGAGCGCGCTGGGTGAACTGCGCACTGCCCATCCGCGCGAATATGCGGCGGTTAAGGGCATCGGGCTTTCCGGGCAAATGCATGGTGCAGTCTTGTTGGATGCGCAGGACCGCGTGCTGCGACCTGCCATCTTGTGGAACGACACCCGGTCGGCCCAAGAATGCGTTGACATGATGCGGGAAATGCCGGGCCTGGCCCAGCTTGCGGGCAGTCTGGCCATGCCTGGCTTTACGGCGCCCAAGCTGCGCTGGGTAGCCCAGCACGAGTCTGAAGTTTTTAAAGCCACCGCCAAAGTACTCTTGCCCAAAGACTACGTTCGCTTGATGCTGACGGGCGACTACGTGACAGACCTGTCCGATGCCAGTGGCACCTTGTGGCTGGATGTGCAGGGCCGCGTCTGGTCGGACGCGCTCTTGGCGCTCACGGGAATGACCCTCGCCCAGATGCCCCGATTGGTTGAAGGGAGCGAGTCCGGCGGTGTGCTCCGTGCCGATGTGGCCAAGGCCTTGGGCCTGCAAACCAAGGTGGTGGTGGCTGGTGGAGCGGGGGACAACGCATCCAGCGCCATTGGCATGGGTGCAACCCAGCCGGGCCAGGGATTTTTGTCGCTGGGTACCAGTGGCGTTTTGTTCGTGGTAACGCCCAGCTACCAACCCAATGCCGCCAGCGCTACGCATGCGTTTTGCCATGCCTTGCCGGGACAATGGCATGAGATGAGTGTGATGCTGTCCGCAGCCAGCGCCTTGCAATGGGTGAGTGGCTTGTTGGGTGCGAACAGCGAGGGCGAGTTGGCAACGCGGGCCAGCGAATTAACGTTGGCGCAACGGGCCACGGCACCGCTCTTCTTGCCTTATCTAGGGGGGGAGCGCACACCACACAACAACGCAGACGTGCGCGGCAGCTTTCACGGTTTGAATTTCGATACCGATCCCTCACGACTGGCCTTTGCCGTGATGGAGGGGGTCACGTTTGGCTTGGCCGACGGGCTATCGGCCCTGTCCGCAGCAGGAAGCCATGTCACGCGGCTGTCCCTGGTGGGCGGTGGCGCGCGCAGTGCCATGTGGTCGCAGCAGCTTGCGTCTGCGCTGGACATCGAAATCGTCACCCATGGCAGTTCTGCGGTGGGGGGTGCGCTGGGCGCTGCCCGTTTGGGCTGGTTGGCTACGGGTGCAGGTGCGGCCGTGGCCGCGGTGTGCCAGACCCCGCCCATTGAAGCAACTTTCCGCCCGCAAGCGGACGAGCAGCTAATTTTGCGAACCCGCCTTGCCCAATTTCGGACCTTGTATTCCCCATTGCCGTTGGCCTGCGTTCACGCAGCTGCAGCGAACATTTAACTTTCAGAAAGTCACCAATGAGCTCCTATTTTGCAAACGTATCCCCCATCGCCTTTGAAGGCCCCGAGTCTGCCAACGCCCTCGCTTTCAAGTGGTATGACCGCGACCGATTGGTGCTGGGTAAGCGCATGGAAGAACACCTGCGCTTTGCCGTGTGCTACTGGCACAGCTTTTGCTGGAATGGGTTCGACCCGTTCAGCCACAGCGGCACCTTCGAGCGCCCATGGCAAGCCATTGCCGATCCCATGGCTGCCGCCAAAGCCAAAGCGGATGTGGCCTTTGAGTTCTTTCAAAAACTGGGCGCACCCTATTACTGTTTTCATGACCGCGATGTAGCCCCTGAAGGCGCTACCCCGCAGGAGAGTGTCAACTATTTCAGAGAGATGGTGGACGTTTTGGGTGCCAAGCAACAAGCCACCGGCATGAAGCTTCTGTGGGGTACGGCCAACTTGTTCAGCCACCGCCGGTTCATGTCGGGCGCGTCCACCAACCCCGATCCAGAGATATTCGCCATGGGCGCGTTGCAGGTCAAAGAGGCCATGGACGCAACCCTGAAGCTGGGGGGTGACAACTATGTGCTGTGGGGTGGACGTGAAGGCTACGAAACGCTGCTCAATACCCGAATGGGACAAGAGCTGGAACAAATGGGGCGGTTCTTGAACATGGTGGTCGAATACAAACACAAAATTGGGTTCAAGGGCGCCATATTGTTGGAGCCCAAACCCCGCGAGCCGTCCAAGCATCAATACGACTTTGACACCGCAACGGTGTACGGATTTCTGTGCCGTTACGGGCTGGAGAAAGAAATCAAGGTCAATATTGAAGCAAACCACGCCACACTCTCGGGTCACAGCTTTGAGCACGAAATTGCAACGGCGGTGGACTTGGGGATCTTTGGCTCGATCGACATGAACCGTGGTGACATGCAGTGTGCGTGGGACACCGACCAATTCCCCAACAATATTCCTGAAACCGCCTTGGCGATGTACCTCATCTTAAAGGGCGGTGGCTTAACTACCGGCGGGGTTAATTTTGACTCCAAGGTGCGCCGCCAGTCTATCGATCCAGAGGACATGTTCTATGGCCACATCGGCGGCATGGACGTGACGGCCCGCGCCCTGCTGATTGCAGAAAAAATGATTCTCGACGGACAGGTCGAAAAAATGGTGGATCAACGCTACGCCGGATGGGCTGGAAACTTCGGTCAAGAGGTGCTTGCCGGGAAAATGTCACTGGACGCAGTGGCGGCCCGAGTGCTGTTAAACAACACGGACACACGCCCTGTGTCGGGTCGGCAAGAGCACCTGGAAAATTTGCTGAATGCGTATATTTAAACCAAGATGGTTTGGCAGGATATGCAGTCGTTTATGGCGTGCAGTTTTGCAACTTGATGTGTCGGTCTATGGGCTGTTGATTCATTTTGAAAACTGAGCCAATCTGAGGCAAATTCACGACGAAATCTGAGCCACGTTAACCGCATATCCTGTTTATTTTTTA
>JBIKZP010000394.1:0-3205 GCA_044354655.1 Rhodoferax sp.
CCTCGCCAGCAGCTGACATGCAGGCCTTTGCGGCCAAGGTGAATGCCGGGGCCAACTCGTCCATCACGCAGTATTTTTACAACGCCGACGCCTACTTTCGTTTTGTGCAAGAGGTCGACGCGCTGGGATTGACAGTGCCGGTGGTGCCGGGCATTTTGCCCATCACCAACGCGGTGCAACTGATGCGTTTCAGCGACGCCTGCGGTGCCGAGATTCCGCGCTGGATTCGACTGCGCCTGCACAGCTATGGCGATGACCTGGCCTCCATCAAGGCCTTCGGACTCGACGTGGTGACGGATCTGTGCGAGCAGTTGCTGGCCGGTGGGGCGCCCGGCCTGCATTTCTACACCATGAACCAGAGCGCGCCTACGCTAGATATTTGCAAGCGATTGGGCTAGGGTCTTACAAAGATTTTTTACGCCGTGCAGCGGCCAAGCCCAACAAGCCCAGGCCCAGCAAGGCCAGCGAGGAAGGTTCTGGCACATCGCGCACGGCCGCGTTGGCCGACTGGTTGATGGAGAAGGTGTAGGTTTCTCCCGCCGTGAAGGTGGCTAGGCTGGAGTAATAGAAGCCGGTGTTCTGAAAAAACTTGTTGTTGCTGCTGTTGTTGGAGAAGAAGCTCAGATTCATGTCATCGGGGGCAAACCGCAGGTTGACGCCGGTGCCACTCACTGTCATGTTCCAGCCATAACCGGCGTCTGCCGTGGCGGTCTCTGTGACGGGGGTGAGCGGGTCAATCCACGACTGCAAAAACAGGTCCACCCCAACGGCCAGCGCGCTGACAAAAGTAGATCCTGTGGTGAATGTGCCAGTGATGGCCCCGCCATTTTTAATGGTGGAGTTAGCCCCGCCACTGTTGGTGGGGCCGGTGGCTACCGCGTCGGCGCGGGTCAGGCCTTCAATCGCACCGCCCAAGGCCGTGCCGGAGATGTACATGTCACCAAAGGCGTAGTTGGCTTGGCCGGGCGTGCTGATGTGGTTGGTGGCGTTTTCCAGGCCGCCCAGCGAGCCGTTGTACAGCGCGCCGGTGCTGGGGCCGCAGGCGCCTGCACAGCGGTAACCCACGTCCACCACCACCGGTCCAAAGTCGGTAATGCTGCCAGGGCCTACCCCGGTGGCGACCACGCCGTTGTAGCTGGCATCCGCCGTGCCAGTGCGGCTCTCGGTCAGAATTTGCAGGTTAAGTCCAGTGGGAGGCGACTGAAAGCCCAGCGCAAAAACATTCATATTGGACAAGGCCACCGCGCCGGCCTGCGCAGGCAAGGGCGCCAAAGGTGCAATGCTGGCAACCAGCAGGGCCATCAGTAAAGGTTTCATCGGGTAACTCCAAGTGGGTGAAAAGGGACCTGTGTCAAGTGCAATGCACACCGCATGCCAGCCCGGTTAAAAAATTGATAAGTGCTTGAATTCAAACGCTTTTATTTTTTTGGCAGGCGTTTGGCAGCGATCCTCAAGATCAGGTTGTAAAGCCGTCCGACAGAGCCGGCCGTGCTTCAGCGGTAGCGCCCGGGCGACATCAGGTCAAAGGGGTCCAAGTCTTTGCGCAGACGAGCTTGAAAGACCTTGGCGTCCTGCTGCAGCGTGGCCAGTTGCGCCATGGCCTCAATACCCAGCCGGTAGGGAAACCAGCCGTGGGCGCGGCCGGTGTCAAACAGTTCTTGGTAACAAGCGCCAGCGGCGGCTACCGCGCTGTCACGGTCGCGCTCAAACAACAGCGGCACGGTGCTGTCAAACAAGCGCTCGCCTTGTGAGGTGAACGTAATCAGGGGTTCAATGCCAAACTTCGTCGTTATCTGCTCCACCATTTGCGCATAAGCACGCACGCTGGCGCTGCGCATGGGCACCAGGGGCGCGTACCAGGTCAGACCGCAGCCGTCCTTGGCCGGGTTCTTCAGTGCGCTCTCGGGTGGTGCCGGGTGGCGCCAATAGGCCAGCGGCAAAGCCGTCTCGTTGGGGCGCCCGGCCGCCAGTTCCAGCGACTTGGCCAGCGTGGCGGTCAGGCCGCCCAAGCGCTGGCCGGTTTTGCCGGGCAGCCACTGCGTCACTCGGCTCAATTGGCGGGCGCGTTCTGGCGTGATGAACAGCACGCGGCTGGCCAAACCGTTCAGTGCCGCCTTCATTTCCTGTTGCGCGGCACGCACCATGCGCTGCGTACCGTATAGCGTGGCAAAACCAGTCCAGGGCGCCACTTGGTAGGCCCGTCCCATGGCGCGCACCACGGCTTGCGGTACCACGCCATCGGCTCCCACTTGGTCGGTCGGGTAGGGTGCCGACATGCTCAACACCCGGCGCTGGTTCATCAGATTTATGCCCCCTAGCGTGCCCGGCAATTGCGATAGCAGGGTGTGAATACGGTCCACGGCGCTTTCCAGCAGCGCATCATCTTTCAGGCTGAAGAGACAGACCTTCACACACGCCGGACGGCGCGACAGCAGCAGCGTCACGCGCGTCACCACGCCAAAACCGCTTTGTGTAAACAGACCGGTGAAGTAAGGGCCAATGCCCCACTTGAACAAGCGTGCCAATTCTTCACCAGCCGCCTCGCGCAGGGCGCTGCGGTACAGGCTGCCATCGGGCAGCACCGCCTCTAGGTCGGTTACCGCTGCAAAGTGGTCGGCCAGTGGCGTAACGCCATAGCCGCGCTCCAGGGCATTGCCCAGCAAGCTGCAGCTTGGGCCAGCGCCGGTAACGGGCACCAAAAAGGGATGGTTGCCGGCCTCCAAAAAATCAGCCAGCATGGCTTGGGTAACGCCTGGCTGCACGGTGACCACGCCCAGGGTGGCGTCAAAGTGGGTGATGCGGTTCAAGGCACTCAGGTCCAAAATAACGCAGTCGTTGTGCACCGGCAGGGCGCTGCCATAGCCCCAGTTGTGACCGGTGCTGATGGGGTACACCGGCACCCGGTGGCGGTGGGCAATGCGCAGGATGGCTTGCAGGTCATGCCCCTGGCCCACGCGCAAGGCGCCCGCAATGCGCCGTGTGCTGCCGCTGGTGTCTTGGCCGTAGGCGGTGGCGGCAGCCTCGGCTGACAGCACGTATTTGGGGCCACACACCAGACGCCATTGTTCAAGCGCGGCATGAACGGCGTTGGTGTTGTTCGGCGTGTCTATGGCCGTCTCCCGGCCACATCTGTCAGCGTGGCGTTCAATACTTGGTGTAACAGCCCGCTGCAACCGGCCTGACACTGTGCCAGCACCCGATCAAA
>JBIKZP010000395.1:0-3203 GCA_044354655.1 Rhodoferax sp.
GTGGCGCTGAGTCTGGCCGCAATCAGGTTGGTGATCGGGGTGATGTTGGCCGTGGCGCTGGTGCCGGTGACGCTGGAGACGACGCTGACCAACGATTCGCTGGCACCGTCCGCCCCGTACCGCGTGGCGGTCAGGACAAAGGGGGCGACGGCGCCAACTGTCAGGGTGATGGAGTAGGTGCCCTCGGCGCCAATAGCGGTGCTGGTGCCCACTGTGGCGCCGGTGCTGTCAGTGACAGTCACGGTGGCATCTGTAAAGGCTGCGCCTGTGGCGGCGATACCAGAAAGAATTGTTGGTGTGACAACGCCACCCCCACCCCCACCTTCCTCTCCAGACGATGAACCGCCCCCGCAGCCATAAAGGCCCAATAAGCCAGCGCAGGCCAGGCCCAGCGCCAGTTGTTTGAATTTGAAACGCATAAATACTCCCTGAAAGTTGTGTTGTTCCGATGCTTGCTCCGTCACTTGGGAGGTCCAGACTGTCGGTGTAGTCATGCTAGCGTTGGTGCTGAAAGTCGCCATCCCATAAATATGGGCGAACCCGGTATGGTCAGCCTCTGCCTAAGAAGCTATGCTTGTCAGCAACAAAAATATTCAGGGAGGGTGCGCATGTGGCACGTTTTGGTGGTCGAGGACGACCCGCATATGAGAGCGTTCTTTGCAGACAGCGTGTCGCGCTGTCCCGGGTTACAACTCTCTGCCGCATTGGGCAGCGTGGCGCAAGCCGTAGCCTGGCTCAATGCCCATGGCCCAGCCGTCGACGTGCTGCTGGTAGACCTGGGCTTGCCTGACGGCAGCGGGCTTGACGTTATTCGCCATGCTGCGCGCTCCAACCTAGCCTGCGAGTCGCTTGTGATTTCGATGTTTGGCGACGAGGACAACGTGCTGGCCAGCATCGAGGCTGGCGCGCTGGGTTATATCCACAAAGACGCTACGCCTAACGATATTGCCCAAACCATATTGGGAATGCGCGACGGCGCCTCACCCATTTCTCCCATGATCGCCAGGCTCGTGTTGGCTAAGTACCAGGCCGACCGACGCGAGCAAGCCCGCGAGAAGTTAAGCCCTTGCGCAGAGGATGTGACCTCGCACAACCTGCTCACCCAGCGAGAGCAGGAGGTTTTGAACTTGATTGCCCGCGGCTTTTCTTACCTGGAGGTGGCGCGTCTGCAAGGTCTGAGCATGCACACGGTGCAGACGCATATCAAAAACCTCTACAGCAAGCTGGCGGTTCACTCCAAAACTGAAGCCGTGTTTGAGGGCACGCGCTTAGGACTGCTCACAGCGCCCGACCGATGAGGCTTTTGTACTTGGTTTGTTCCTTGTTTGGGACTCTACTTGGGCATCTACGTCTGCGCCGCACCTGCTTCATCCTATGGCTTGGCGTGTTGTTGCCGGTCTGGGCCGCAGCGCAAGTGGTGGTGTTGCGCACGGCGCAGGCCTCCATTACGGTGCAAGACCAAACCACGCTGCAAACCGTGGCTTTGCCCTATCTTTGGGATCGCCAAATAGGGCCGCAGTCCGGGCGCACGGTATTTGACATGGCCTTTGATTTTCACCCCGCCCCTGACCAGCGTTACGCCATGTCTATTCCACGCATTGCCAATGGGTACGAAATAACGCTCAACGGTGTCTTGATCGACCGCTTTGGCGACCCCTTGTTAGGCTATTTATCAGACGCCAAACTGCCGCGTTTATTGGTGCTGCCACCCAAAATTTTGCACGCTAACAACCACCTGCATATTGTGTTGCGCAGCGATGCTGGCCGGCAAAGCGGCCTGGCCGCCATTACGCTGGGGCCTCTGGAGCAAGTACAAGCGCTCCACCAACCCCTGTGGGTTTGGCGGGTGCTGGCGAGGCAGATCGTGGCGGTTTTCAGCGCCTTGATTGCCCTGATTGGCCTGGTGCTGTGGCTCACCCAAACTTCTGTGACGCCGGATGGCGCCCAGTGGCGTGACCGCATTTACCTGTATGGCTGGCTCGCCGAGTTGTTTTGGACTTTTCGCGTCGCTGATTCAGTATTGGAAACGCCAGCCTTTGACCTGACCTGGTGGAGCGTGTGGTCGTCACTGGCGCTAGGCGCCTGGGCCAGCCTCACCACCCTGTTTTGCATCGAGGTGATTGGCTGGGGCGCAGCACGATATATCCACGCTCTGCGCCGCTGGTTGGGTTTTTTGATGCTGTGTGGGGCGCTTGCTGCACCGGCCGCTTGGGTGTATGGTCATCCGCTGGCCCTGACGCTGTGGTACGGCGCTCTGGGGCTGACATTTTTGGTGTTTGCGTTGATGATGGTGAGCGCCTCCTTGCGCCCTGGCGCCGCGCTCAATTTGCGCTTGTTGGCCGGCGCCATTCTGTTCAATGTGCTGATTGGCTTGTTTGATTTGTACCGGTTGCGTATCCAACCCTCGACCGATGGGAGCACTAGCCTGTATTTTTCATCGGTGTTGTTCGGGCTGGTGGCTGGATTCATTGTGATGATGCGCTTTCGCAGTGCAAGCGAGCAGGCCCGCAGCCTCATGCGCAACCTCAACCAAATACTGCACCAGCGCGAAGCTGAACTGCACCACAGTTATCAACGCCTTGAGCTGCTGGCTCGTGAGCAGGAACGCACCACCGAGCGCACTCGCATACTGCGCGACATGCATGATGGCGTAGGCGCCCACCTGAGCACTGCCATTCGGCAGCTGGAATATGGCCAGGCCAGCCAGCCCGAGGTTTTGCACACCCTGCGCGAAGCGATGGACCAGCTCAAACTCTCTATAGATGCCATGAACTTGCCCCCCGGCGACCTCACCTCGTTACTGGCCAGCCTGCGCTTTCGCCTGGAGCCGCGTCTCAAAACGGCCGGTATTGAATTACTTTGGGCGGTGGAGCAACTCCCGCTGCTGCCCTGGCTAGATGCCAGCGCCATGAGGCACGTACAGTTCATCGTCTTAGAGGCCATGTCCAACGCTTTGCAGCACGCACGCGCCAGCCGCTTATGCATCGAGTTGCGCATCACTCCTGAGGGCGAAACGCGACTGCAAGTCATAGACAACGGCTGTGGCTTTGACTTTGATCACGTGAAGATTCAGGGCCTAAGCTCACTGCGCACCCGAGCGCAGGCGCTAAACGCCCGTTTGCACCTGAGCAGCGCGCCGGGCCAAACTGTGGTTCAAATTAGCTGGGCTTTTCCTGGCCAGCCCGTACCCGCAGGGGGTGGTT
>JBIKZP010000396.1:0-3194 GCA_044354655.1 Rhodoferax sp.
GGGAACATCTCAGAATGCACAATGCCGCTCCCGGCCGTGAGCCACTGCACATCACCACCGCCAAAGCGGGCGGTAGCGCCCAGCGAGTCCGAGTGGTCAATCAGGCCTTTGCGCACAATGGTGACGGTCTCAAAACCACGGTGTGGGTGCGACGGAAAGCCCGGCACCTTTTGGCCGTGGTACATGCGCCAGCCGTCTTTGGGTTCAAAGTCGTTGCCCAGCGAGCGACCGGCCAGGGATGCGTCTGGCCCGAACCCGGCGTTGCCGCGCGGGTAAGCATCGTCGTGGTAAACACAAAACAAAAAAGGGTCAAGGGTGACCCATGGAAACCCCAGAGGCTGTACCTTGAGGATGGGGCTAGGGCGTGAATCGGGCATTGAGGTTCCTGAGGCTGACGGCTTGGGTTATGTAAGACCGGTTAGGCAGGTTAGGCAGGTTAGGCAGGTTAGATTGGCTTATGTGCGGAGTAAATCGGCCGCTTTGAGGCAGCACTGAGGGGGGATTATCCGGTTTATGCTCAAGCCATGAAGCTTCACAACTATTTTCGATCATCGGCCTCGTTTCGGGTGCGCATTGCCCTGGCGATCAAAGGTCTGACTTACGAGTATGTGCCGGTGCATCTGCCCCGTGGCGACCACCAGCAGGCAGCCTATGCCAGCTTGGTGGGCGACCCACTGGTGCCGCTGCTGGAGGTAGACGGCCTGCGTCTGACCCAGTCCATGGCCATTATTGAATACCTGGATGAAACCCGCCCCACGCCCCCCTTGCTGCCGCCCGATGCCGCTGGCCGCGCGCGGGTGCGGGCGCTGGCGCAGTCGGTGGCTTGCGAGATCCATCCGCTGAACAACCTGCGTGTGCTCAAGTACCTGACCCATCAGCTCAAGGTGGATGAAGCCGCTAAAAATACCTGGTACCGCCACTGGGTGCGCCAGGGCCTGGAGGGCTTTGAGCGGCAACTCGCGCAGGCCCCCGCCACCCCCTTTTGCCATGGCCACACGCCGACGTTGGCGGATTGCTTGCTGGTGCCGCAAATCTTCAACGGCCAGCGGTTTGACGTCAGTTTTGACGGCTTGCCACGCACCATGGCGGTGTTTGAGGCCTGCATGGCCTTACCCGCTTTCCAGCAAGCCCAGCCGAGTCAGTGCCCCGACTTTGAAGCCTGAGGCCATGCGCAACCCCGACTGGTTAGTGCCTGTGTGGCCCGCTCCGCCCCACGTCAAGTCGCTGTGCACCACCCGCGCTGGCGGGCAATCACAGCCCCCTTACGACACACTCAATCTGGGCGATCACGTAGGCGACCGTCTGCAGGATGTGTCTGCCAACCGTGAAGTGTTGCATCAGGCGCTGGGCGCGCAACCGGTATTTTTGTCGCAAGTGCATGGCCTGCAGGTGCTGGCCCTGGACTACCAAACCCCCCAGGGCAGCGAGGCCGATGCCTGCCTGACGGCGCTGCCCGGGCTGGCCTGCACCATCATGGTGGCCGACTGTCTGCCGGTGTTGTTTACCAACCGGCAGGGCAGCCTGGTGGCCGCCGCCCATGCCGGTTGGCGCGGCTTGGCCGGGCAGGGCGGTTACGGCGTACTGGAAGCTGTTCATGAACGCTTTGCCGCACTTTCCCCGGTGCAGTCTGGGCGGCCGGAGACAGACCTCATCGCTTGGCTGGGGCCGTGTATTGGTCCGCAAGCCTTTGAGGTCGGTGACGAAGTGCGTACCGCGTTTGGGGGCGCTGGATCGGCGATGGCCGCTTGTTTCAAGCCGCACGGCCCAGGTAAATGGCTGGCTAATTTGTCCGAATTGGCCAGGTTGCGGTTGGCGGCGCTGGGGGTGACACAGGTTTTTGGCAATGACGGCAGCGCCACCTGGTGCACCGTCAGCCAGCCCTCACGGTTTTTCTCGCACCGGCGCGACCGTGTCAGTGGCCGCTTGGCTGCCTGCATCTGGCTCAGCTAGCGCCTGGGCTTGGTCTTGGACCTGAGTCTGGGCCTGGGCCTTCAAGGCATTGGCCGCCTGCAACTCTGCAGCCTCCTGGGACTTGATGGCGCGACGGCGACCGGGCGCACCCATCAAGTACACCACCAGCAGCACCGGCCCCAGGCCATACAGCACAAAGGTCACCAGCGCGCCCAGCAAGGTGCCTGTGGGATGGTTCGCCTCGGCTACGGCCATCATCAGGGCAACATAAAGCCAGGCCATGGGAACGATATACATAGTTAAGCAAATTTCTAAAAGATTGAAACCGTGTCAGGATTTCGAAGGGAAAAACAAAGATACTCGCATCCACTACGTCAGCCTTACCAAGAAGAGACTCCAGCATGACACAAAACCCACCCGAATTTTGGGCGCAAGCGGCCCAGCAATTTCAAAAAACGCTGTCCGAGAGCTTGGGTAAAACCTTCGAGGCATTTCAAAACATGGATTTGGGCAGCGCATCGCCCACCTTGGCCGCACCCAGCCCGCAGCCTTCCATCAACTTCGCGCCTGAAAAACTGCAGGAGTTGCAGCAAAAATACCTGCAAGAAGCCGCCACCTTGTGGACGCAAGGTTTGAACGGTGAAGCCCAGCCCAAAGACAAACGCTTTGCGGCTACCGCCTGGGGCGAAAACCCGCTGGCGGCGTTTTCGGCCTCGGCTTACCTGCTCAACGCCCGCACCTTGATGGGCCTGGCCGATGCGGTGGAGTCCGACGACAAAACCCGTGCCCGCATTCGCTTTGCCGTGGAGCAGTGGATGGCCGCCGCCGCCCCCAGCAATTTCCTGGCTTTCAATGCCGACGCGCAAAAGAAAGCCCTGGAGACCCAGGGCGAAAGCATTGCCAAAGGCATGCAGAACATGCTGCACGACCTGCAACAGGGCCATGTCTCCATGACCGATGAGAGCCTTTTTGAGGTCGGAAAAAATGTGGCCACCACCGAGGGTGCCGTGGTTTTCGAGAACGAGTTGTTTCAACTGATTGAATACAAGCCGCTGACGGCCAAGGTGTACGAGAAGCCGTTTTTGCTGGTGCCCCCATGCATCAACAAGTTCTACATTCTGGACTTGCAGCCCGAGAACTCCCTGATTCGCTACGCCGTGTCCCAAGGCCACCGCACTTTTGTGGTGAGCTGGCGCAACCCGGACGCCTCGCTGGCGCAAAAAACCTGGGACAACTACGTGCAGGACGCGGCCATCAAGGCCATTGCCGTCACCCAAGACATT
>JBIKZP010000397.1:0-3184 GCA_044354655.1 Rhodoferax sp.
GCGTGGTACAAGAAGAAATTTTTGGCCCGGTCACCACCGTGCTCAGTTTTGAGACGGACGAAGAAGCCATTGCCTTGGCCAATGATTCGGTCTACGGCCTGGCGGCCTCGGTATGGACGCGAGACCTGAAAAAAGCCAACCACTTTGTGCGCGAACTCGAAGCCGGCGTGGTCTGGGTCAACTGCTTCGGTGACGGCGACATGACGCAACCGTTTGGCGGCTACAAACAGTCCGGCAACTCGCGCGACAAACACATGATGAGCCTGCTGTCCTACACCCAAAGCAAGTCGGCCTGGTTCAACATGGGCGCTTGAAAGAGATTTGAAAGCGGCGGAGGCCCTAGCGTCCAGGGTGGACAGTCCACACCCTCACATCGTCATCACCAGCTTGCCGAAGTGCTTTCGAGTCTTGAAGTCTTGTTGCGCTTGCACCAGGTCTTTGAGCGGATAGGTGGCGCTGAGCAAGGGTTTGAGCAGACCGCGTTCCACGTAATCAACAATTTGCAAAGACTCGGCTTGCGAGCCCATGGTGGCGCCCAGGATGCTCAGGTGTTTGAGGTAAATCTTGCGCCAGTCCAGCGTCACCATGGCGCCGGCTATGGCACCGGCGGTTACATAACGGCCGCCGTCGCGCAGCAGTTCCAGCAGTTGCGGCACTTGCTCGCCAGCCACCAGATCAGCCACCACATCGACGCTGGCCCTGCCCAGTTGCTGTTGCAGTTGCCCCGCCAGGTCGGTCTCGCCTCGAAACATGACGGCAGCCACGTCCAGGCCTTGCAACGCGTGCGCCTTGTCTTGCCCAATGATGACGGCCACGCGGGCGCCACGGATGCGTGCGAGTTGCACCAGGGCCGAGCCAACACCGCCCGAAGCGCCGGGCACCAGCAGGGTCTCACCGGCTTCTAATTGGGCGCGGTTGAGCATGTGCTGGGCCGTCATGTAGGAGGTCATGAAGGTGGCGAGTTCAGCATCACTCAAGGGGGAGTTGACGGCGTGGGCGTTGCTGTCTGGCACGCACACGTACTGGGCAAAGCCACCGTCAAGCTCGCTGCCCAGGTAGGTGGCCTGGAACAAAGACGCCGGGCCTGAGGCCGGCGCGTAAATCGTGGGGTTGACCATGACGCGCTGGCCCAGTCGCTCTGGTGGCACGCCCTGCCCCAGCGCCACAATGCGGCCCACGGCGTCCATGCCCTGGATGCGCGGAAAGGTGAACGCGCTGCCCTGCCAGCCGGCCTCTTCGCTGGCGCCGTAAGCGCCTTCGCGGGTCCAGACATCGGTGTTGTTGACGCCACACGCCCCCACTTCAATCAGCACCTGGTGCGGGCCGGGCGTGGGCACGGGCACATCGTCGCGGTACTGGAGTTTGTCCGTGCTGCCAAAACCGGTGAGCAGCATGGCCCGCATGTGGGTGGGAATGGGTCTGGCGGTGATGTTCATGTTGGACGGCGTATTTACACCTGCCCCAGGCCAGATGGCGTCGGTGGGTGACTGGCCAGAAAGGCCTGCATATGAAACTGCTGGTGTTCGCGGTGGTAGCGGTACGGCGTCCCCTGGGGACAGGCCTGGCGCGACTGGCATCCATTCTGCCGGCAGGCCTGCCCGGCCGGCTGGTGCACATGGTTCACACACGCCTGCAACTGAAAACCACCCTGGCTGAACGCCTGCACCGGGCAGGCCGCCAGGCAGGGTTGGCCGTCACAGGCCACGCAAATATCGGTGGGCAAGGTGGGGGCATTCGCCGAAGGAACACTGGCCGCTGACGGCGGCAACTGGGCCAGATCAGCGGTGGCAATGGAGGGCAACGCCAACGCAAATCGGTAGGCGTGCCACAGGCCGTAAGTGGCGTGCATGCGCAGCATCAGCGGGCTGGCTTGCAGGGGTTCGGCGCGCGCCGCCCAGGTTTGAAACGGGTGATACGGTGGCGGTCCGAAAGGAAACAAGGCCAGGCCGCCCCAGCGCTGGGCCAGGGCCTCGCCCACCTGGCGACTCCAGCGGTCCAACGGGTCAGGCAGGCCGTCCTGAAAAAAAGCCGAGGCCTTGAAAAGGGGCCAAAAGCCGGAGCCGGCCACCCCCACCATCCAGACCACCGCCGGCATTTGCCCACTTGGACAGTTTGGCAAGGCGGGCAACGCTTCATCAGCCTTGGGCCGCCATCCACCGCGCAGCACCAGCCCAAAGGGACTTAAGGCGTCTTGCAGTTCTTGGCGGGTAGGCATACGGCAGCCTGAGTGGTCAGACGGGTTTCGTCAAGGGTGGACCGAAGGCCGTGGCGGTGACCTGGGCTTCAAAGAACATGTGGCCGTCAATGTCGTTGCTCACGCTGTTGTCGGTCTGGCTGAATTGAACCTCAATGCTGGCTGCGCCGGCTTGGTAAGCGCGACGGCTGGCCGCGGCAGCGGCCAGGGTGCGGGCGTGTTCCAGCGCCGGGGCCACGGTCTCAAAGTCGAGCGGGCCTGCGTCGGTAAACACCCGGAATATGCCGCGCACAGGCTGGCTGACCGTGACGTGCACCCGTTGCGCCACCTGACCAAATACGGCACCCACGGCGTTGGCCACGTGGGCAAAAGGCGGCAGCACCAATTCAACACCCAAACCACGCGCCACCTCGGGGTAGTAACTGGCGGCTGGCGCACCCACGGCAATCAGTGGCAGGTCGTGGGCAAACTGCAACTTGAAGACCGGGGCATGCGACAGCGCCTGAGGCTTGTCTTTTTGCACCAGGCGGTTTTGCAAAGCCATCTGCGTCAGCAAGGCCGCTACCTGCATGGCGCGGTCTTCGTTCAATTCGCCGGCATCGTTCAAACCGGCTTCAATCAGCTTTTGGCAAATGGTGTGAATGACTTTGTCCACCACCTGCTGCGATGGCCCAATCTCGTCGCCCAGCACCCAGGTGCCCAGGCCGTACATGTGACGCATCTGGCGGGCCCAGACGCGCGCGCCAAAAACCGCAGCGGGCCGGCTCCAGTGCTCAGACATGCCCAACACATGCGCGGCATCGCTGGGGGTGAACCCACTGTAAATGGCCAGCCCCTTGCGCTCCAGCCGGGCCAGGGCGCGCGACAGCGGCCGGTCATCCATGTTGGACTTTTCCAGGTCGATCGGGCCTTTGGCCAGCAGCTCCCAGGCGCGCATCTCGTCGTCCGGCAGGTGGTCCACCATGGCCTGGTCAGCGCTCAGGCGCAATG
>JBIKZP010000398.1:0-3174 GCA_044354655.1 Rhodoferax sp.
GCACCCGGCGAATGGCGCTGCAATGGTCTTTGACGTAGAGCCAGTCGCGCACCTGCAAGCCGTCGCCATAAACGGGCAGCGGTTTACCCGCCAGCGCATTGACGATCATCAGCGGGATGAGTTTTTCAGGGAAGTGGAACGGCCCGTAGTTGTTGCTGCAGTTGGTGGTGAGCACCGGCAGGCCGTAGGTGTGGTGCCAGGCGCGCACCAGGTGGTCGCTGGCGGCTTTGCTGGCCGAATACGGGCTGTTGGGCTCCAACTTGTTGGTCTCGACAAACGCCGGGTCAGTTTTGGACAGGCTGCCGTAAACCTCGTCGGTCGACACATGCAAAAACCGGAAAGCGGCTTGGGGCGCCTGGGCCAGGCTTTGCCAGTAGTGGCGCACCGCCTGCAGCAGGCGCATGGTGCCCACCACGTTGGTCTGAATGAAGTCTTCGGGGCCGTGGATGGAGCGGTCCACATGGCTCTCGGCCGCAAAGTTGAGCACCGCGCGGGGTTGGTACTGCGCCAGCAGACGCGCCACCAGTTCGGCGTCGCCAATATCGCCCTGCACAAACACATGGCGCGGGTCGTTGGCCAAAGCCGCCAGGTTTTCCAGATTGCCCGCGTAGGTGAGCTTGTCCAGGTTGAGTACAGGCTCTTGCGACTGGGCCAGCCAGTCGAGCACAAAATTAGCGCCAATAAAGCCCGCGCCGCCAGTGACCAAAATCATGCGGATGTTCCTTGTGTTGAGGTGTTTTGCATGCGGGCAGTTTAACTTTTGGAAAGCACCGGTTGTGAAGTTCTGGCTAGATTGATAGGTTTGCGCCTCAAAAGTGAAAGCCGCGCAGCATTTGTTGCATGGCCAGGGCTTCGGGGGTGAGGGGTGGGGCTGTGGTTGTGGCTGGCGGCTCGCCGGGCTGTTGGCCCAGTGCGGCGCTGGACTCGGGGAACATTCTGAAGCTGGTGTTCATGATGATTTGCGCCACGCGCGGGAGCACGGCGTGCAGCACTTCGCCGGCCTGGCCCAGGCGGGTGGCAATGCGCACAGGCTTGAAGATACAGGCCTGGGCCACCAGGTCGGCGGCTTCTTCGGGCGAGAGGGTGGGCACGTTGTTGTAGAGCTGGGTGGGCGCAATCATGGGGGTGCGCACCAGCGGCATGCTGATGGTGGTGAAGGTCACGCCGCGGTCGGCCAGTTCGCTGGCGGCGCAGCGGCTCCAGGCGTCCAGCGCGGCTTTGGAGGCCACGTAGGCGCTAAAGCGCGGCGCGTTGGTCAGCACGCCAATGGAGCTGATGTTCACCACATGCCCGCTTTTGCGCGCCACCATGGCGGGCAACAGGCCGGTGGTCACGCGCAGGCAGCCAAAGTAGTTCAACGCCATGGTGCGCTCGTAATCGTGAAAGCGCTCAAAGCTCGATTCAATGGCGCGCCGGATGGAGCGACCGGCGTTGTTGACCAGCACATCCACCGCGCCATGGTCTTGCAGCACCTGCGCTACAAAGCGCTGGCAATCAGCCGCGTCGGCCAGGTCGACTGGATAGGCCGCAAACTGGTGGCCACGGGCACGCGCTTGCTGGCAGGCGCTCTCCAGGCGTTCAGGATCACGCGCACAAATCAGCGTGGTGGCCCCAGCCTGCGCCATCTTGTGCGCCGTGGCCAGCCCAATGCCCGACGAACCGCCGGTCACCAGCACCACCTTGCCCGCCACTGCGCCTTTCAAGCTGCGGTCGATGTGCAGCTCGGGGTCCAGGTGACGCTCCCAGTAGTCCCACAAACGCCAGGCGTAGTCGTGCAAATCAGGGCAGGCTACGCCACTGCCTTGCAGCGCGGCCAGCGTCTGGCGGCAGTCAAAGCGCGTGGGGTAGTTCACAAAGGTGAAGATGCTGTCGGGCAGGCCCAGGTCTTTCATGACAGCGCGGCGCACCCGACGCACCGGCGCCAGCGCCAGCAGGGCTTTGCTCAGGGTGGGTGGAATAAAACCAAACAGCGCGGCATTGACAAACAGGTTCATGGGCGGCGCGTGCGCCGCGCGCCCCAAAATAGACAGCAACTCGCCCACCCGGTAGCCCTTGGGGTCGACCAGGTGAAAACACTGGCCCGAGGGCCGGCGTTGGTGGCTGATGACGTCTAACGCGCGCACCACAAAGTCCACCGGCACGAGGTTGATGCGTCCGCCCTCCAGGCCAATGGCCGGCAACCACGGTGGCAGCCATTGGCGCAGCCGCTGAATCAGCTTGAAAAAATAATAGGGGCCGTCCACCTTGTCGGTCTCACCGGACTGGCTGTCGCCCACCACCAGCGCGGGGCGGTACACGGTCCACGGCACCTGGCAGGTCTGGCGTACCAGTTTTTCACCCTCGTGCTTGGTTCTGAAATACGGGTGTTCGGTGTGCTGCGCCTCGTCAAACATGTCTTCCCGAAACACGCCCTCATACAAGCCCGCTGCCGCAATCGACGACACGTGGTGAAAGTGCCGTGCTTCCAACTGCTGGGCCACGGCCACGGCGTGGCGCGTGCCCTCCAGATTGGCGGCTACCTGGCTGGCTTCATCGGCCTCCAGGTTGTAGACGGCAGCCAGGTGGTAAAAATGTGCAATGCGGCCCTTGAGTTGCGCCAGAACCTCGGCGCTCAAACCCAGGTTGTCTTGCGTGAGTTCGCCCGGTACCGGCACCGCGCGCGCCGCCCCCACGCCCCAGTACGCACGCAAGGCGTCTACGCGCTCGGGCTGTTCGCCGCGCATCAAAAAATACACCACAGCACCTTTACGTTGCAGCAATTGCTTGACCAGGCGCTTGCCGATGAAGCCGCTGGCACCGGTTACAAAATAAGGCATGCAGCGCTCCACAAGAAAGGTTTAGAAGAAAAGGTTTAGAAGGCCCGGCCTACACAAAAGACCATTCACTGACTAAAGTCAGTTTTCTGCACGGTTTTGTCTTTGACAATGGCGTTTGACAGTGTGCAGCCGACTCAACATTTCTGGAGAAACTCATGGTCAAAAAATTGCAGAAAATCAAAGCCCCGAAAAAAACCAGCCAACCCCTGGCTGACTCGGTAAAAGACTCGGCCCAGCAAGTTTGGCAGGCCGGTTTGGGCGCCTTTAACCGCGCCCAGGCCGAAGGCTCCAAAGCCTTTGAATCACTGGTGAAAGAAGGCGTCACGCTGCAGCGTAAGACGCAATCGGCGGCAGAAGA
>JBIKZP010000046.1:0-9702 GCA_044354655.1 Rhodoferax sp.
TGATAGTGGTCCATGAATACGGCCATTACAGAATGGCTTTAGCGTGTGGCGTCAAGGTTCTGCGCTTTTCCATTGGCTTTGGCAAAAGCATCTGGCACTGGCAGTCACCAAATTCTGGCACGGAGTTCGTTTTGTCCGCCATTCCCCTGGGGGGCTACGTCAAGATGCTGGATGAGCGAGAGGCGCCAGTTCATCCCAACGAGCGGCACCTCGCCTTCAACACACAACCCTTGCGTTCACGCGTGGCAATCGTGGCGGCTGGCCCACTGGCCAATTTACTGCTGGCTTGCATCTTGTATGCCTTGGTGAACTGGCTGGGTGTACAAACTCCGGCGCCCTTGCTCGCCAAACCGGAGGCTGGATCATTGGCACAGTCCGTTGGCATACTAGGCGGGGAGCGGGTGGTGCGCGCCGCGCTTGATGAGGATGTGCTTCAAGAGGTAGCGTCATTTGATGATTTACGGTGGTTACTTGCGCAGGGCGTATTGAGTGGTCAGCGTCTTCAACTGGAAGTCATCCCGGCTTCCGGTCAGGGCCAGCAAGTCTTCACCCTGCAATTGGCGCAATTGCAAGCGACCACAGTGGATACGACGACGCTTCAAAAAATAGGTCTTGTTGCGCCCTTCACCCGTCCGCTCATTGGTCAAGTGATGCCTGCTGGCGCGGCAGAGAAAGCGGGCCTTCTCACCGGAGATTTGGTTCAACAGGTGGGGCTTGTCAAAGTGGTGGATGGTCAGCAGCTGAGAAAAATTATTCGAGCCTCCGTACTGGCAGGCGAGGCTTCTGCCATGTGGAAGGTGAACCGTGCAGGCGTTGAGCTGGAGCTTCCCGTCAAGCCTGAGGCGGTTGAAGATAATGGCGTTTGGGTTGGAAAAATCGGCGCCTACGTAGGTGACTTGCCTGAGATGGTTCTGGTGCAATATGGCTTGCTTGATGGCTTGTGGCTGGGTGTTCAGCGCATGTGGAATACCTCCACGCTGACCCTTTCAATGACTTGGAGAATGCTGACGGGAGAAGCCTCATTGAAAAACCTGAGCGGTCCCTTGAGCATTGCAGACTACGCTGGGAAATCTGCTGATTTGGGTTTAATCTCTTTTCTGCAGTTTTTGGCGCTAATTAGCGTCAGTCTAGGTGTCTTTAATTTACTCCCTTTGCCCGTTCTTGATGGGGGCCACCTGATGTATTATCTTTGGGAGTACATCACGGGCAGTCCGGTGTCCGATGCCTGGATGAACAGCTTGCAGCGTTGGGGTATCGCCATTCTCTTGTTCATGATGGTGATTTCATTGTTCAATGATGTCACCCGTTTATTTGGCTAAATTTCTGGTGCTCGCACTCAGCATCAAATTGACTTGTGTAATTGAAAATGCAACATAAACAACCTACCCTTCGCAACGCTTTTTTGGCTGCTGCTTTTATTTTGGCCACAGGTGTAGCTTGGGCAGTGACGCCCTTCACCGTCAAAGATATCCGAATTGAGGGTTTGCAGCGGGTTGAACCTGGAACCATTTTTGTAACTATCCCGGTTCGCGTGGGCGAGTCCTACACCGATGACAAGGGTGCCGCTGCGATCAAGGCACTCTTTGCCCTTGGTCTATTCAAAGATGTTCGCATTGAAGTCAATGGGGACATCCTCGTGGTGGTCGTCGAGGAACGGCCCACAGTGGCTGATGTCGAATTTGTCGGCACCAAGGAATTCGACAAAGACGTCTTGAAAAAGGCCTTGCGTGATGTCGGGTTGGCGGACGGACGCCCCTTTGATAAAGCACAGTTGGACCGTGCAGAGCAGGAATTGAAACGCCAGTACGTCAATCGCAGTCTGTATGCCGCAGAAGTGGTCACCACAGTCACACCAACAGAACGAAACCGTGTCAACTTGACCTTTAGCGTTGTTGAAGGCGAACCCGCCAAAATAAGTGAAATCAGGATTGTGGGTTCCAAGGCGTTCGATGAGGACACGCTCAAAGGCCTATTTGATTTGAGCACGGGTGGTTGGATGAGTTGGTACACCAAATCCAACCGATATTCACGAGCCAAGCTCAATGCCGATATTGAGACTTTGAAGTCGTATTACTTGACCCGTGGCTACCTGGAGTTCAGGATTGAATCAACGCAAGTTGCCATACTCCCCAACAAAACAGATATCGCGATAACCGTCAATATGTCTGAAGGAGAGCGGTTTGTGGTGAGTGGTGTCAGCCTTGAAGGCAATTACCTTGGGCGAGAAGACGAGTTCAAATCATTGGTTTCAGTAAAACCTGGACAAGCCTACAACTCGGAACAGGTTGCCAAAACCACCAAGGCTTTCACGGATTACTTTGGAAATTTTGGCTTTGCTTTTGCGCGAGTGGAGGCCCGTCCAGTGATTGACCGGGAAAATAATCGGGTTGCCTTGGTACTGCAAGCAGACGCCTCGCGGCGAGCTTATGTCAGAAAAATCAATGTGGCCGGTAATAACCGCACCCGTGACTTGGTGGTGCGCCGTGAGCTCCGTCAGTTGGAAGCCTCGTGGTACGACGGCGAAAAAATTAAATTGTCCCGTGATCGTGTGGACCGTTTGGGCTATTTCACTGATGTGAACATTGAAACCGTGGATGTACCCGGTGCGCCGGATCAGGTAGACCTGACCCTGACCCTGGTTGAAAAACCCACGGGTAGTCTGAGCTTGGGGGCGGGCTACTCCAGTGGTGATGGTCTCGGGCTCTCTTTTGGTATCAAGCAGGACAATGCCTTCGGATCAGGTAATTCCCTGGGTGTTCAGGTCAACACCAGCAAGACCAACCGCGTCATTGATTTCAGCACAACAGACCCTTATTTCACGCAGGATGGTGTGTCGCGGTCGATTGATGTGTACTACAGAACCTCCAGTCCTTATCAGGACACCAGCTATTACAAGTTGCAAACACAGGGTGGAAGCATCAAGTTTGGGGTGCCTTTTACTGAATCAGACACGGTGTATTTTGGCGCTGGTATTGAAGCCACCAAGATTATTCCCGGCACCTTGTTGCCAACGTCTTACCAGACCTATGCCGACAAAATTGGTAGCTATGAAAGTTCGGCTGTTCCTTTGACGGTGGGATGGTCGCGTGACCGTCGTGACAGTGCGCTGGCACCCAATTCGGGTATCTACCAGCGAGCCAATATGGAGGTGTCTCCTGCCGGTGATGCGCATTATTTGCGAGCCACGTATCAAATTCAACAGTACATTCCACTGAGTAAACAGCTTACCGCCGCATTTAACGCCGACGTTGGCGTGGGTTATGCAATTGGTGACTTGCCTTACCCGGTGTTCAAAAACTTCTTTGGTGGTGGCTTGGGTTCTGTGCGCGGATTTGAGCAAGGAAGCCTTGGGCCCCGCGATGCCAGTCGTTCTTCGCTTGGCGGCACCAGCAAAATCAGTTTGAACGCAGAAGTTCTTGCGCCATTTCCCGGTGTTGGTAACGATAAATCTTTGCGAATGTACAGTTTTATTGATGCCGGCAGTGTCAGCGGGCCTGACGGTGTAAATGACAATGCGGCCAGTTTGCGTGTTTCTTTGGGTGTGGGAATCAGCTGGTTATCGCCGGTTGGACCTTTGCGCTTGGCATTTGCCAAGCCAATTAGAAAATTCGATGGCGATAAAATACAAAACATGCAATTTCAAATTGGAACCTCCTTCTAATGAACACATTTTTTTCTCGTTGCTGCGCTGCAATGGCCTTGGGCTGCATGCTGTCGGCCCCACAGGTTAATGCCCAGGAATTCCGTATCGGGTTCATCAGTACGGATCGCATTTTCAAAGAGGCCAGCACTGCAAAAGCGGCCCAAGTGAAGTTAGAAGCCGAGTTCTCCAAGCGCGAAAAAGAAATCGTCGACATGGGTGCGAACTTGAAATCAATGGCTGACAAATTTGAGCGTGACGCACCAACCTTGCAAGAGAGCCAACGCATTGCGCGGCAAAAGCAATTGGTTGATCAAGACCGCGAGTTTCAGCGCAAGCGTCGTGAATTTCAGGAAGACCTGAATTCACGAAAAAATGAAGAGTTGCAACAGGTCCTAGAGCGTGCCAACAAAGTGGTTAAACAAGTGGCTGAAGCTGAAAAGTATGACTTGATCTTGCAGGAGGCGGTTTACGTCAACCCCAAGCACGACATCACTGAAAAAGTCATCAAGGCGCTGAATTCCGGCAGCCTCAAGTAATCCTATCCAGGGCTCGTCACGCGTGGGTTTGCAACTGGGTTTGATTGTTGGGGCCCTGGGGGGTGAGCTTCATGGCGACCCAGCGCAGGAAATAACCGGCATTGCCCCGTTGCAAACAGCTACCGTGGGGCAACTGAGTTTTCTTAGCCATCCCAAGTACCAGCAGCAACTCACACATTCCCAAGCAGCTTGTGTCATTGTGAACTCCCAGTTGCGTGCCGAGGCTATTGCGCGTGGCACCTGCATCTTGACCGATGATCCATATCTCTATTTCGCGCGGGTTACTCAGCTCTGGAAAAAAACTCAACATCCGCGCCCTGAGGGCCTGCCGCGAATCCATCCTAGCGCCGTGGTCGACCCAGAGGCCGATGTCCATCATTCGGCCAGGATTGGTGCCTTGTGTGTCGTGGAGCGTGGTGCCCGCATTGGCGCCGAGACTGAACTTAAGTCCCGCGTCACCGTAGCCGAAAACTGTGTCTTGGGAATGCGCTGTCTGGTCCATTCCGGCGTAGTGATTGGTGCCGATGGCTTTGGCTTTGCGCCACATGACGGTGTTTGGGAAAAAATTGAACAGCTTGGGGCTGTGCGCATTGGCGATGATGTGGAGATTGGTGCCAACACCTGTATTGACCGGGGCGCGTTGGACGACACGGTGATTGAAGACGGGGTCAAACTCGACAATTTGATTCAGATAGGACACAACGTCAGGGTGGGCAAGCATACTGCCATGGCTGGCTGCGCAGGGGTGGCCGGCAGTGCGACCATTGGGGCGCACTGCACTATTGGCGGTGGGGCTGTCGTGCTGGGTCATTTGACCATCGCAGATGGCGTTCACATTTCTGCATCCAGCGTGGTGACGCGATCTATTGCACAGCCAGGGCATTACACCGGTTTTTTCCCGCTTGACGACAATGCCCGCTGGGAAAAGAATGCGGCCTCACTTAAACAGTTAGCCAGCCTGCGAGAGCGCATCCGTTCGCTGGAAAATAAATTAAAAACTTTGGACTCTCCCTGATGGACATTCACACTATTCTGAAACAGCTGCCGCATCGATACCCCTTTTTGCTGGTGGACCGTGTGTTGACTATTGAAAAGGGCAAGAGCATTCGCGCCTTGAAAAATGTGACGATCAACGAGCCATTTTTTCAAGGACATTTCCCACATCGCCCCGTGATGCCGGGTGTACTGATGTTGGAGGCCCTTGCGCAAGCCGCTGCCTTGTTGGCATTCGATGCCATGGGCACCTCGCCTAGCGACGACATGGTGTATTACTTTGCTGGTATTGATGGCGCACGCTTCAAGCGCCCGGTGGAACCAGGGGATCAGTTGTTTTTGGATGTAGAGCTCTTGCGCATGAAAGCAGGAATTTTTAAATTCAAGGCCCGGGCCCTGGTGGGCGAGGATCTGGCCGTAGAGGCCGAGCTGACCTGTGCCATGCGCGCCATTGCCTGAGACTGACCGTGAGCGCAATTCATGCCACAGCCCTTGTTGACCCTGGGGCCGAGCTTGACAGTTCGGTAACTGTAGGTCCTTACACAATTATTGGACCATACGTCAAAATTGGTGCTGGAACGACGGTAGGGCCGCATTGCGTGTTGGAAGGTCACACCACCATTGGATGTGACAACCGAATTTTTCAATTTGCTTCACTTGGTGCAATTCCGCAGGACAAGAAGTACGCGGGTGAGCCTTGTGAGTTGGTCATTGGTGACCGCAACACCATCCGTGAATTTTGCACCTTCAACATTGGTTCCCCTGGAGACACGGGTGTGACCCGCGTGGGTGATGACAATTGGTTGATGGCCTATGTGCACTTGGCTCACGACTGCGTGGTGGGTAACCACACGATCTTTGCCAACAACTCGCAATTAGCGGGGCACGTGCATGTGGGTGACTGGGCCATTTTGGGCGGTTTTACTGTGGCGCATCAATTCGTAAGAATTGGCGACCACAGCATGACCGCCATGTGCACGCTGCTTTTTGCAGATCTGCCGCCTTTTGTTATGTGTCAAGGCCAACCGGCCAAGGCACGATCCATGAATTTCGAAGGCTTGCGCCGTCGTGGTTTTTCGGCTCCCCGTATTGCTGCAGTCAAAGCCATGCACAAGGCCTTGTACCGCGACGACCTGAGTTTGCAGGACGCGATCGCTCGTATTGACGAACTTGCTCAATCCACGCCTGAGGCGCTTCAGGATGTGGCGATGATGCGCTCCTTTTTAGAGCAAGCGTCGCCGCAGCGCGGTATTGTCCGTTAACGCCCCATGACCTCTAGCTTGGCCTCTCTGCCAGACCGTGCAGCGCAGGCTAATGGTCCCCTTGGATTACATGAAACCTTGCCAGGTCGCTTAAAAGTGGCCATGGTGGCTGGTGAAACTTCGGGTGATTTGCTGGCAGGTTTGCTGCTCGACGGGCTGATGAAAAAGTGGCCCTCGCTGAACGCCGCTGGAATAGGTGGCCCACAGATGGCACGCCGTGGATTTCAGGCCTGGTGGCCGCATGACAAGCTCTCTGTGCACGGCTACGGCTGGGATGTGCTGCGACGCTACCGCGAGATTGTTGGTATTCGCCAGCAACTCAAGACCCGCTTGCTGGCGCAAAAGCCCGATGTCTTCATTGGCGTAGATGCACCCGATTTCAACCTAGATTTAGAAGCTGATCTGAAAGCGCAAGGCATCAAGACGGTGCACTTTGTCTCGCCGTCCATTTGGGCTTGGCGGGCTAAGCGGGTAGAAAAAATTCGGCGCAGCGCAGACCATGTGCTGTGTATTTTTCCATTTGAACCTGCGCTGTTGGCACGTCACGGTATTGCAGCCACTTATGTTGGGCACCCCTTGGCCAGCATCATCCCGCTTGTGCCAGACCGCCAAGCAGCCCGATCCGCTTTGGGATTGGGACAGGACGATCTGGTGTTGGCGTTGTTGCCTGGTAGTCGTGAATCTGAAATAAACCATTTGGCAAAACGTTTTTTTCAGGCAGCAGCTTTAGTTAAACAAGCTCGACCGGCCATCAAGCTCATCGTGCCTGCGGTTCCGTTGCTCCAGCAAAAAATAGAGTCATTGGCGCAAAGCTGTGGTTTGACAAACGAGTTGCACATTTTGAAAGGCCAATCGCACTTGGCGCTGGCAGCTTGCGACCTGACCCTTATTGCCAGCGGGACGGCCACGCTGGAGGCCGCCTTGTTTAAAAAACCCATGGTGATCGCTTACCGCATGAGCTGGCTATCCTGGCAAATCATGCGGCGCAGGCAATTGCAGCCTTGGGTGGGCTTACCCAATATTTTGTGCAGCGAGTTTGTGGTGCCTGAATTGTTGCAAGACGCCGCCACACCGCAAGCGCTGGCTCGCGCGGTTTTGGCATGGGTCGACGATATGGCGTCCGCTCCTGCGAAAATAGTCGCTTTGCAACAAAAATTCACTGACCTGCACCTAGCGTTGCAGCGCGATACTCCCCGACTAGCCGCACATGCGATCCAGCAAGTTCTCGACCACTGACTCCGCCGCCCTAAGGCAGGTGGCGCTGACTTTCGATCGGCCTGTTCTTATGGCCGGGGTCGATGAGGCTGGGCGCGGTCCGTTGGCCGGCCCAGTGGTCGCTGCCGCCGTCATACTGGATGACCTCAATCCAATCAAGGGGTTGGCAGACTCGAAAAAACTTAGTGCCTTGCGCCGTGAAAAGCTCTTCAACGAAATTCGCGCCAAAGCCCTGTGCTGCTCTATTGCCCAAGCCAGCGTCGAAGAAATTGACGAGCTCAATATTTTGCAGGCCACTTTATTGGCGATGCGCCGTGCCGTGGAGGGGTTGCGCCTGAAGCCCCAACTGGTCCTGGTTGACGGAAACCGGCTCCCCGTGCTGGCGATGCGGGCTGAGGCCATCGTCAAAGGTGATTCATTGATACCGGCCATTTCTGCTGCCTCCATATTGGCCAAGGTGACCCGAGACCGCTGGTGCGTAGAACTTGATCTGCAGTACCCGATGTATGGATTTGCGGGTCACAAGGGCTACGGCACGGCCGAACACCTGGCGGCCTTGCGGGCGCATGGCGCTTGTTCGCAACACCGCAAGACTTTCCGCCCCGTCACCGAGGTTCTGATGCTCAAGGACTTGCCATGACCGCATTACAGGCGCAACACATCAGTTCGCGTGACAACGCTTTGCTCAAGGAATTGCGCCGTTTAGCACAGGACAACACGGCCTACAAGAAGCAGGGCCGCCTCTGGATCGAAGGGGATCATCTATGCCGAGCAGCCCTGTTGCGCGGATTGCAACCTGTAGTTGCCGTTTTTACCGAGTCTTTTTGGCCCATCGCGCCGGCGGCCTTGACGCGTTGTGCCGTCAAAACGGTCGTCATTCCCGATCAGTTTTTTCGTGACATCAGCGGTCTTGAATCCCCCGCCAGCATGGGTTTTGTGCTCGATACGCCGACGCAGTCTGAGATATCTCCAACTGTGGCCACGGTCATTTTGGACCGCGTGCAGGATGCCGGCAATGTAGGCTCAATCCTACGCAGTGCAGGCGCTTTTGGATTCAAGCAGATCCTTGCGATCAAGGGCACGGCTGCTTTGTGGTCGCCCAAGGTGTTGCGGGCTGGAATGGGCGCCCATTTTGGGCTGAACTTGCATGAAGGCGTTAGCCTGGAACAGGTCGATCTGCTCCAGGTGCCTATTTTGGTGACCAGTTCACATGAAGGTATTTATCTGCACGAAGCACTTCGCCAGCAGGCGTTACCGGGGGTGTGCGCCTGGGCCATGGGACATGAAGGGCAGGGCGTTTGTGCTGAATTGGTGCGTCGTGCGCAAGTCCAAGTGCGGATTGCCCAGCCCGGCGGCGAAGAGTCCCTGAACGTAGCGGCTGCAGCCGCTATTTGCCTCCAGGCAAGTGCCTCAGCCTCGCTCTGACTACTCATAAAAGGGTAGGCGCTCAGCTATAATGAGAGGCTACCCCGCATTCACGTACGCCTAGAGCACATCAGGCCCCATCCCATTCGACAGCTGTTCCTAGAGATGACTCTGGTTGGCTTGGGCGTACCCGCTAACGATTCGGAGAACCCAGTGCTTTTGTCTCTCAAGGGAACCACCCCCGCAGCCATTTTGGCGCTCGCAGACGGCACGGTGTTTGTTGGAAATTCCATTGGAGCGATTGGCTCTACCGTCGGAGAGGTCGTGTTCAACACGTCAATGACCGGCTACCAGGAAATCCTGACAGACCCGAGCTACTGCCAGCAAATCGTCACCCTGACCTATCCCCACATCGGCAATTACGGCATCAACCCCGAAGACGTCGAAGCCGACAAGGTCCATGCAGCAGGTCTGATCATCAAGGACTTGCCTTTGGTGGCCTCCAACTTCCGCCAAACCTTGACCTTGAGTGCCTATCTGGTGCAACAAGGAACGGTAGCGATTGCCAATCTTGACACCCGTCAACTCACCCGCCACCTGCGCACACACGGCGCTCAGAACGGCTGCATCGTCGGACTCGCTTCGGGAGAAGTGGTGACGCAAGCGGCCATAGATCAAGCCATTGCAC
>JBIKZP010000047.1:0-9700 GCA_044354655.1 Rhodoferax sp.
GGTGGCTTCGTCAAAAATCATCAGGGGTGGATTTTTCAGCAAGGTGCGGGCAATGGCCACGCGCTGCTTCTCGCCGCCCGACAGCTTGAGGCCGCGCTCTCCCACCATGGTGTCGTAAGCCTTGGGCGTGGCGCTGATGAAGTCGTGAATGTGTGCCGCACGCGCCGCCTCTTCCACCTGGGCGCGGCTGGCGCCGGGCTGGCCGTAGGCAATGTTGTATTCCACCGTGTCATTGAACAGCACCGTGTCTTGCGGCACGATGCCAATGGCTTGGCGCAGCGAGGCCTGCGTCACCAGACGAATGTCCTGGCCATCAATTTCAATGTGCCCCTTTTGCACGTCGTAAAAGCGAAACAGCAAACGCGCCAGCGTGGACTTGCCCGAGCCGGACGGCCCGACCACCGCCACGGTCTTACCGGCCGGAATTTCAAAGCTGATGTCTTTGAGAATCGGGCGCGCCGGGTCGTAGGCAAAGTTGACGTGCCGAAACGCCACCTGGGCGCCCTGGATGCGCAAGGGCATGGCACCGGGTGCGTCAGCCACCTCGCGTTCGCGCTCCATCAGGTTGAACATCTTGTCCAGGTCGGTCAGGCTTTGCTTGATCTCGCGGTACAGCACGCCCAAAAAACCCAGCGGAATGTAGAGCTGAATCATGAAGGCGTTCACCATCACCAGGTCGCCCAAGGTCATGCGCCCCTCCACCACACCCTGGGTGGCGCGCCACAGCATGGCCACCAGACCCACGGCGATGACCATTTGCTGGCCGGTGTTGAGCAGGCTCAAAGTGGTCTGGCTTTTGACGGCAGCGCGCCGGTAACGCTCCAGGTTTTCGTCATAGCGGCGGGCCTCAAAGTCTTCGTTGTTGAAGTACTTGACGGTCTCGTAGTTCAGCAGCGAGTCAATCGCCCGGCTGTGCGCGCTGGAGTCCAGCTCGTTCATCTGCTTGCGAAACTGCGTGCGCCACTCGGTCATCACCACGGTAAAGCTGATGTAGACCACCAGCGCAATGATGGTGATGCCAGCAAACCAGACATCAAACTTGACCGCCAGCAAGGTGAGCACCAGCGTGACCTCGATCAAAGTGGGCACGATGCTGTAGAGCGAATACGAAATCAGCGAATGCACGGCGCGGGTGCCGCGTTCAATGTCCCGCGTCATGCCTCCGGTCTGGCGCTCCAGGTGAAAACGCAGGCTTAGCGCGTGCAAATGGCGAAAAACCTGCAAGGAAATGCTGCGCGATGCCCCTTCGGTTGCCTTGGCAAACACCAGGTCACGCAGTTCGGCCAGCAAGGTGGTGGACAGGCGCAACAAGCCATACGCCACTAGCAGCGCCAGCGGCACCACCAGCAAAGCCTGGACACCCAAGCCGGCCTTGGGCGACATGGTGTCCACCAACTCCTTGAGCAGCAAGGGTACGCCCACATTGGCCACCTTGGCGCCCACCATGAAGGTCAGCGCCGCTATCACCCGCCATTTGTACTCCCACAGATAGGGAAACAGACGGCGCAAGGTGGACCAGTCTGAGCGCTCAGGGTGGGCTGTGGTGGAGGAAGAAGAAGGGGTGGCAGCAGTGGGTTGGGTGGCTTCGCCTGATCGGCGCATGGGTGACAATCTCAAACGTTTAGTAACCTAGATTGTGACCATGTCTGCCAACCCAAGCCCCAAGTCTTCCAGTTCACAGGTTCAATTGCCCACCGACCAGGAGTTGGTGCTCAAAGTCATCCCCATGCCCGGTGACTGCAATGCCAATGGCGATATTTTTGGCGGCTGGGTCATGGCCCAGGTCGATCTGGCGGGCTCGGTCGTCCCGGCGCGCTACGCCGGCGGGCGCATGGCCACGGTGGCGGTGAATGAATTCATCTTCAAGCAACCGGTGCGGGTGGGCGATATCTTGTCGTTTTTCTCCAAGCTCACGCGCATAGGCCGCACCTCCATCACCGTCAAGGTGGAGGTCTATGCCGAGCAGTTCCGATCGCAAGGCAAATACATCAAAGTCACCGAAGCCTCGTTGACCTATGTGGCGATTGACGAAAACGGCCAACCGCGCGAAGTGCCCAAACCCGGCGTTTGAGCGCGCCGCATGACCCTATTTTTAATAGGCTTTGGCGCCTGTCGCCCGCCTGACAAGACTCGGTAAAAACCCTGTCAGCCTTTGTAAGGATTGCAGCTATAAACAGGCAGATACAAACAGACAGCCATCAACGGGAGACAACGTGCAGCTTTTACAACTGGTGATCAGCGGGATTGCACAAGGGTGCATTTACGGGCTGATTGCGCTTGGCTTCGTCCTCATTTACAAAGCGACCGAAACCGTCAGCTTCGCCCAAGGTGAGCTCATGATGCTGGGCGCCTTTGGTGGTCTGGCGGGCATGACGATGCTGGGCTTTCCGTACTGGCTGTCAGTACTCAGTGCCATCGCGGCTATGGCCTTTTTCGGCTTGGTGCTGGAGCGCCTGGTGATACGCCCCATTTTGGGGCAGCCGGCCTTTTCGGTGGTCATGCTGACCATCGGCATTGGCTATGTGGCGCGCGGTCTGATCACCATGATCCCCAACATTGGCACCGAAACCCACACCCTGCCCGTGCCCTATAAAGACGAACTCTGGAAAGTCTCCGGCCTCATTCTCAACGTCGAGCAGATGGTCGTGATTGGCGCCACCACGGTGCTATGTCTGCTGCTGTACCTGCTGTTTCGTTACAGCATGCTGGGCATTGCCATGCAAGCGGCTTCCCAAAACCAGCTGGCGGCGTATTACATGGGCATTCCGGTCAAGCGCCTTAACGGCATTGCCTGGGCCCTGGCCGCGGCGGTAGCGGCCATTGCCGGCCTGCTGCTGGCGCCCATTACCTTTGTGCACGCCAACATGGGTTTTATTGGCCTGAAGGCCATGCCTGCCGCCGTGGTGGGGGGCTTTGGCAGCCTGCCGGGCGCCATTGTGGGCGGTCTGCTGATTGGCATTGTGGAGTCGCTGTCGGGCTTTTATTTGCCTGACGGCTTCAAGGACACGGCCGCTTATATCGTCGTGCTGGTCATGCTGGTGGTTAAACCCAATGGCTTGTTCGGCGAAAAATTACGTAAAAAAGTATGAGGGATTTGCGGGACAACACGGCCGCGGCTCTGCTGCTTGTCAGTTGATCTCATCTAACTATGCGCTTTATATTTAAGACCGATTACAGGCAAGACATCAAGCTTGCCAAACATGGTGGCCACATCTTCTGGTACAGCCTGCTCATGTTGGTGCTGCTGGCGGCACCGTGGCTGTTGGCTGAGTACTATCTGGCGCAACTCACCTTCATCCTGATCTATGCCATCGCCGGACTGGGGCTGATGCTGCTGGCCGGCTTTACCGGCTTGTTCTCACTCGGCCATGCGGCTTTTCTGGGCGTTGGCGCCTACACGCAGGCGGTGCTGACCAACGCGGGCGTGCCGTTTCCTGTGGCCCTGGCCGGCGCCGCCCTGTTGTCGGCGGCGGTCGGCTTTGTGGTGGGTTTGCCAGCCCTGCGGGTCAAGGGCATCTACCTGGGCATAGCCACGCTGTCGTTTGGCTTCATTGTGGAAGAAGTCATGGCGCGCTGGGAGTCGGTCACCGGCGGCAATGCCGGCATTCACATCAAGCCGCCTGAAATCATGGGCTGGAAATTGAGCTCGGGCGAAGATTTTTACTTTTTGTGCCTGTTGATCACGGTGATCTCCACCCTGCTCATCCTGAACCTGTTGCGCACCCCCACAGGACGGGCTTTTGTCGCTATTCGAGACTCCGAAATTTCAGCGCAAAGCATGGGTATTCACCTGGCCTACTACAAGACCCTGTCGTTCTCCCTGTCGGCCGCGCTGGCTGGCGTTGCCGGGGCGCTGTATGCCCACAAGCTGCACTTTATTTCGCCCGATCAGTTCAACATTCTGCAGTCCATTGACCTGCTGCTGATGATCGTGATTGGCGGCCTGGGTTCTGTGCATGGGGCTTTTTTAGGGGCCATCTTCCTGATCACCATGCCGCAGTTCATCTCCATTGTGAAAGACTACCTGCCGCCCGTCATTGGCATGGCGCCAGGTTTGCAAGGCCTGGTGTACGGCGCGGTGCTCATCGCCTTTGTGCTGTTTGAGCCGATGGGCCTGTATGGCCGTTGGCTCAAAATTCGCACCTATTTGCAAATGTTCCCCTTCTACCGTAAGGGTATGTTCAAACGGCAAAAATCCTTCCAGAAATCGGACCGGCTGAAATGAACCCACACGCCCTACTTTCTGCCCAATCCTTGAGCGTACGCTTTGGCGGCGTGCTGGCGGTCAATCAAGTCAGCTTTGACGTGAAGCAGGGTGAGGTATTCACCCTCATCGGCCCCAACGGCGCTGGCAAAACCACCGTGTTCAACCTGATCAGCCGCATCTACACACCCACCACCGGTGTGATCGATTTCATGAGCGCCGATGGCGAGCTGCGCCTGACCGACCAACCGCCACAAAACGTGGCCGGGCTGGGCATTGCGCGCACCTTCCAGAACATTGAATTGTTTGAGCACGCCACCGTGCTGCACAACCTGCTGATTGGCCGGCACACCCAACGTAAAACCAATCTCTGGCAAGACCTGCTGTTTACCCCCACCGCGCGTGAGGCCGAACTCAAGGCGCGCGAAAAGGCTGAACAAGTCATCGAGTTTCTGGACCTGCAGCACCACCGCGACTCCCTGGTGGCGGGCCTGCCCTACGGCGTGCGCAAAGTGGTGGAAATGGCGCGTGCCCTGTGCACCGAACCCAAGTTGCTGCTGCTCGATGAGCCATCCAGCGGCCTCAACGTCGAAGAAACGGACGACATGGCGTTCTGGATTCAGGACATCAAAAACGAACTCGGCATCACCGTGCTGATGGTGGAGCACGACATGAGCCTGGTGTCCAAAGTCTCAGACCGCGTGCTGGCCATGAACCAGGGCGAGGTGCTGGCCATGGGCACGCCGCGCGAGGTGCAGACCGACGCTGGCGTGATCGAAGCCTACCTGGGTTCGGTCGATGATGTTTCCTCTTTGCGGAGGGCTACCCCATGAACACCATCACGTCAACGTCAACGTCAACGTCAACGTCAACGCCAACGCCAACCACGGCCACCGACGTGCCCGTCCTGAAGCTCCTCAATGTCGAGAGCGCCTATGGCCCCATCAAGGCCATTCGGGGCGTCAGCCTGCAGGTTCGCCGGGGCGAAATAGCCACCGTACTGGGCTCCAACGGTGCGGGCAAAACCACCATTCTGAAAACCATCTCCGGCATCATCGACCCACGCAAGGGCTCCATCGAGTTCAAGGGCCAGGACATCACCGCGCAAGACCCGGCCTTCATCGTGCAACAGGGCTTAAGCCATGTGCCCGAAGGCCGCGAGGTGTTCCCCTTGCTCAGCGTGCGCGACAACCTGCTCATGGGCGCCTACACCCGCAAAGACCGCGACGGCGTGGCCAAAGACGTGGAAGACGTCTTCAACTACTTTCCCATTCTGCGCGAGCGGGCCCTGCAAGACGCCGGTCTGCTCTCGGGCGGGCAGCAGCAAATGCTGGCCATCTCACGCGCCCTGATGGCCAACCCCGAGCTCATCTTGCTCGACGAACCCAGCCTGGGCCT
Source organism: Rhodoferax sp. (assembly GCA_044354655.1). Classification (GTDB taxonomy): domain Bacteria; phylum Pseudomonadota; class Gammaproteobacteria; order Burkholderiales; family Burkholderiaceae_C; genus Rhodoferax. The sequence continues at coordinate 5,603 of JBIKZP010000047.1, forward strand.
GAGCCCCAAGCTGACCAAAGAAATTTTTGAGATCGTGGTGCGCATCAACCGCGAGCGCGGCACCACCATTTTGCTGGTGGAGCAAAACGCCAACATGGCGCTCAACGCCGCCGACTACGGTTACGTGCTGGAAAACGGCCGTATCGTGATGGAAGACACCTGCGCCCATCTGCGTGAAAAAGACGACATCAAGGAGTTCTACCTGGGGCTCAAGGAAGACGGCGTGCGCGGCGAGCGGCGCTGGAAAAAGAAGAAGACCTGGAGATAACGCACATGACCACACTCTGGGACCTTAAAAACATTCAGCCCAATCACGACATCGTGATGCCGGGCGAAACCATTCCGGCCATTTTCTGGAACGCCGTCAAAGCCCGTGGCCCCAAAGTCTGGATGCGCCAGAAGCATTTGGGCCTGTGGCGCAGCTGGACCTGGAACCAGACCGCCGACGCCGTGCGCGAGATTGCCGGGGGCCTGATGAGTCTGGGCTTTCAAAAAGGTGACTGCGCCTCTATCCTGGCCAACACCGTGGTCGAATGGGTCTGGGCCGACTTGGGCGTGCTGTCCTGCGCTGGCGTGTCCAACGGCATCTACCCCACCGACGCGGCCTCGCAAGTGCACTACCTGTGCGATGACTCGCGCACCACCGTGTTGTTTGTGGAAGACGACGAACAACTTGACAAGGCGCTGGAAGTGCGCAGCCAGTTGCCTGGCTTGAAAAAAATTGTAGTTTTTGACATGGAAGGCCTGCGCGACCTGAACGAGGCGGATGTCATCAGCCTGGATGATTTGCGCCGCCTGGGCCGCGACTACCTGGCCGCCCATCCGCAAGCCTTGCAGCAGCGCCTGGACGCCTGCCAGCCTGAAGACCTGGGCATTTTGGTCTACACCTCGGGCACCACGGGCAAGCCCAAGGGCGCCATGCATTTGCACAGTGGCCTGGTGTATGCCGTGCGCGGCTACAACACCTTGATTGCGCAAGACGAAAACGACGAGCGCATGTGCTTTCTGCCCCTGTGCCATATTGCCGAGCGCATGGGCGGCGAGTACTTCGCCATGTACGTAGGCGCCAAACTTAACTTTGTTGAAAACCCCGAGACCATTCCTGAGAACGTGCGCGAGATTGCGCCCACCGTGTTCACCGCTGTGCCGCGCGTCTGGGAAAAGTTTTACTCCGGCGTGATGATCTCGCTTAAAGAAGCCGGCGCTGTGCAGCAAGCCGCTTACGCCTGGGGCATTGGCGTGGGCACCGAGATTGCCAACCGGGTGCTGGACCAGCAACCGGTGAGCGCCTGGCTCAAGATCAAGTTCAAGCTGGCGCAGTGGCTGGCCCTGAACAATGTGCGCAAGCTCATTGGCATTCACCGCGCGCGTTTTCTGGTGACCGGCGCGGCGCCTATTTCGCCCGACCTGGTGCGCTGGTACCTGGCGCTGGGCGTGCCCATGCTGGAAGTCTGGGGCATGACCGAGACCTGCGGCGCCTCCACCGGCGTGCCCGCCAACTGGATCAAGCCCGGCTCCATCGGCCCGGCTGCCGCCTTCAACGAAGTGCGGCTGGACCCGGTCACCAGCGAAATTCTGGTACGCGGCAAAAACGTCTTTGCCGGCTACCTCAACATGCCCGAAAAAACTGCCGAAACCATTGACGCCGACGGCTGGTTGCATACCGGCGACGTGGGCCTGGTCGACGCAGACGGCTACTTTCGCATCACCGACCGCATGAAGGACATCATCATCACGGCGGGTGGCAAGAACATCACCCCCAGCGAGCTGGAAAACGACCTGAAGTTTTCACCCTACATCACCGATGCCGTGGTGATTGGCGACAAACTCCCTTACCTGACCGTCATCATCATGATCGACCAGGAAAACGTGGAAAAATTTGCCCAGGACCAGGACGTACCCTTCAGCAACTACGCCAGCCTGACGCGCGCCTCTGAAGTGCAGGCGCTGATTCAGCAAGAGCTAGACCGGGTGAACAAGAAGTTTGCGCGGGTCGAACAGATCAAAAAATTCTTCCTTCTTGAGAACCAGTTGACCGCGGAGGATGAAGAACTGACCCCCACCATGAAACTCAAGCGTAAACTGGTGGAGAAAAAATACGCGCCTCAAATTGAAGCCATGTACCGCTCATAATTTACCGTTGATTACTAACAGGAGACAACAATGAAACTGACCTTGAAAACCACCAGCTTGCTGGCCAGTCTGGCCTTAGGCGCAGGCTTGGCACAAGCTGCCAAACCTGCCGTTCCGCCACAAGGCGTATCGGCCACCGAGATCACGCTCGGCTCTATCCAGGACTTGTCGGGCCCGATTGCCGGCTTTGGCAAACAAGCCCGCCTGGGCATGCTGCTCGCCGTCGACGAGATCAACGAACAAGGCGGCATCAACGGCCGCAAGGTCAAGCTGATCGTGGAAGACTCGGCCTACGACCCCAAGAAAGCCTCACTGGCCGCACAAAAGCTGGTCAACCAAGACAAGATTTTCATGATGGTGGGCCACATTGGTACCGCGCAAAACCTGGCCGCCATGCCCGTCCAGTTTGAGAAGAACGTGGTCAACTTCTTCCCCATCACCGCAGCGCGTGAAATGTACGAGCCGTTTGATCGCCTGAAGTACTCCTACGCCGCCACTTACTTTGACCAGATGCGCCGCGCCGTGCCGTCCATGGTGAAAGAAAAGAACATCAAGAAGGTCTGCACCATGTACCAGGATGACGACTTCGGCATGGAAGTGCTGCAAGGCGCCGAGGCCGGTCTGAAAACCATCAACATGAGCTTCACCGAGAAGACCTCGTATAAACGTGGCGCCACCGACTTCTCCTCGCAAGTGGCCAAGATGCAGGCCAGCGGTTGCGAGATGATTGTGCTGGGCACCATCATCCGTGAAACCATTGGCGCTGTAGGCACAGCACGCAAACTCGGCTACAACCCGATGTTCCTGGGCTCCAGCGCGGCCTACACCGACCTGATCCACAAGCTGGGCGGCAAGGCGATGGACGGTGTTTACGCCACCATGACCGTGCAAAACCCCTACACCGATGACCAGTCGCAACCCGTTCGCTTCTGGGCCAACAAGTACAAGACCAAGTTCAACGAAGATCCTACTGTGTTCTCGGTCTATGGCTACACCATCATCGACACCTTCGCCAAAGCCGCCGCCAAGTCCGGCAAGAACCTGACCACCGACAGCTTCATCAAGGTGATGGACTCCTTCGTGAGCGAGCCTGACATGTTCGGCAGTGCCCGCGCCACCTTTACCGCCACCAAGCGCCTGGGCAGCGACGCCTCGCGTCTGTCGCAAATCGTGGACGGCAAATGGAAAGCCATTGGCCCCTACATCACAGAAGAAGGTGCTGCACCCGCCAAAGCTGAAGCAGCCAAGCCTGCTGCCAAACCAGCTGCAAAACCAGCAACACCTGCAGCCAAGCCTGCTGCCAAAGCAGCTTCCAAGTAATTGGACGAGCGCCTAGCCTGTATTACCCCGGCTTAGCCTGGGTTAGCCGGGATAGCCGGCAAGCAAAAGGCCACCTTCAGGTGGCCTTTTTTTGTGTCTCAACGGGCTTTACTGCGCTGCTGGCCCAACAAAACCCGCAAACCCAATAGGCATGCAGGTTTCAGGATGTTTGTATGGCCGTTTTAGGCACAAAGCGGTTTCACAGCATAAAAACGTGACCGACAACTTCCGATCCAAAGCGGGTGTAGCGACTGATCAACGAATCGCCTGATAGCGGTCATTCAATTGCACTTGATTCAGTGCATTAGCGTCCGCTTCAAAGGTATTCAATCAGAATGTTGGACTTCGTGTAACGACCAGGTGCAGTCACAGATCATGGGCGAACATCGTGTCTGTGGGTTCGCTTGGCCTCACACGGCCTTAGAGCATGACGCCCTGTCGCCCTCTGCACATCGTTCGCCGCTGCCGTGCGCAGGTCAGGCGCCTTGCTCTAGGCCTGAAGCCCGGTGATACTTAGGTCATGCGCATCCTGCTCGCTGAAGATGAAACCGAACTGGGCACCTGGCTGACCAAGGCGCTGGCGCAGAGCGACTTCCAAGTCGACTGGGTGAACGACGGCCGCCTAGTGCGGCGCAGCCTCAAGGC
>JBIKZP010000048.1:0-9683 GCA_044354655.1 Rhodoferax sp.
AACTATCAGTTTCTGTTGAACTACCGTTATTGATATGACGAACTCTTCTTGTCAGGGTTTGCCCTGATAAGAAAGTCACTTGCTTGTAATGAACGGTTCAGATTCGTGGCTTATCGTATATATTTGTAATTGCTGATATATTTATTTGGCTGCCAGCGCGTGGACTTAGATCTGAATGTGAATCGGCAAGTCAACAAGGAGTTTGTGTGAAAGAAAACAGCATCATGTCGGGAAAGGTGCAAAAGGCACCAGAAAACTTTCTGACGCAAAGTGGCATCAGGGAAGTATTTGTCGAAGGCAAGAAAGGGCGTCGAGATTTCATTCGCAATGCGTTTGCAGCCGCTGCGGCTGGCGTCGCGGCCCCTATGGCTATGGCGCAAGGCAACCCTGTTCCTACAGAGGGGGGTGACACGCATATTTTGAATCTGCCCGAACACGCTACCGGCCTGGGTCAGGGCGTAGCTACGGAAGGCTATGGCAAGCCTTCAAAATTTGAAACCAACTTGCAGCGCCGTCAAAGCCCTGGTTTGACACAAACCGCCCAGGCGTCGGTTTCATTCGCGCCACTGCAGTCCTTGTTTGGCATCATCACGCCCAGCGGCTTGCACTTCGAGCGGCATCACCAGGGCTGGTGGGACATTGATCCATCCAAGCACCGCTTCATGGTCAACGGCATGGTGAAGAGAAACATGGTGTTCACCATGGACGAAATCATGCGCTTGCCCAGTGTTTCGCGTTTTCACTTCATTGAGTGTGGTGCCAACACGGCGGTGGACTGGGGTAACGTGGCGGTGCCCACCGTGCAATACACGCATGGCATGCTGTCATGCAGTGAGTTCACCGGCGTGCCCCTGATAACCCTGTTGGAGCTGGCAGGCGCTGACCTGAAGAATGGCAAATTCATCCTGGCCGAAGGGGGCGATGGCTCTTCCATGACGCGCACCATCCCGATGAGCCTGATCACCTCTGGCGAGGTGCTGGTGGCCTACGGCCAGAACGGCGAAATGCTGCGTCCGGAAAATGGCTATCCCTTGCGCTTGGTTGTGCCTGGCGTGCAAGGGGTGAGCTGGGTCAAGTATTTGCGCCGCATTGAAGTGGGTGACAAGCCTTACGCAGCCAAGGATGAGGCCATTCACTACATTGATTTGCAGCCTGGCGGTTTGCACCGTCAGTACACCAATATCCAAGAAATTAAGAGCGTGGTAACCACGCCCTCGGGTGGGCAGGTTTTGCTCGACAAGGGTTTTTACAACATCACCGGCTTGGCCTGGTCGGGCAAGGGCAAAGTCAAGCGCGTCGACGTGTCTGTGGACGGTGGCCGCAACTGGCGCCAGGCGCGCCTGGAAACCCCGGTCTTGAGCAAAGCGCTCACGCGCTTTAACCTTGACTGGGTCTGGGACGGCAAGCCCGCCATTATTCAAAGCCGGGCGCAAGATGAAACCGGGCATGTGCAGCCTACTTATCAACAATTGCGGGGCGTTCGCGGTACACGCTCCATCTACCACAACAACGCCATTCAGTCGTGGCTGGTGCAGGAAAACGGCGAGGTGAAAAATGTCCAGGTTTCGTAATGCCATTGTGGCGATCACCTGTCTGGCAGTTGCGGGGGCAGCGCTTGCGCAATCCAGCAAATTCCCCGGGCTTGGCCGTGATGCAACGCCTAAAGAAGTGGCCAAGTGGGATATTGATGTGCGGCCAGATTTCAAGGGTCTGCCTGCCGGGTCAGGCTCGGTCGCCAAGGGACAAGATATTTGGGAGAGCAAGTGCGCGCAATGCCACGGCGTGTTTGGTGAATCGGGCGAAGTGTTCAGCCCTTTGATTGGCGGCACCTCGGCCGAAGACATCAAAACCGGTCGGGTGGCCAACTTGAATCGGTCTGACTACCCTGGCCGCACCACCATCATGAAGGTGGCCACGCTCTCCACGCTGTGGGACTACATCAACAGAGCCATGCCATGGACCAGCCCCAAGTCGCTCTCTACCGACGAGGTTTATTCTGTGACGGCGTTCATGTTGAATCTGGCCAACATTGTTCCAGACAACTTTGTTTTATCTGACAAAAACATGGCCGAAGTTCAGGCGCGCATGCCCAATCGCAATGGCATGACAACACAGCACGCCATGTGGCCCGGCAAAGAGTTTGGCGGCGTTGCCAAAGCTGACACTGCCAACAAACTGTGCATGAAAGACTGCACGCCAGAGCCCAAAGTAGCCTCGTTTTTGCCAGACTTTGCACGCAATGCCCATGGCAACCTAGCTGAGCAAAGCCGTTTAGTGGGCCAGCAGCGCGGGGCAGATACGACCAAGCCCGAAGCCAAGTTGGGCCTGTCTTCTGTAGCCGTGGCGGCAGCGCCAGTGGCAGCGCTGGCCAAGCCGGACAACAGTGAGGCCAAGGCGGTGATTGCGTTATTGAATAAATACAGTTGCTCCGCTTGCCATGGTGTGGACAAGAAGGTGCTCGGACCCGGATTCAATGAGATAGCCAAGAAGCATTCGGGCAAGGTCGACTACTTAGCCGGAAAAATCAAGGCCGGTGGGTCAGGCGTTTGGGGACCTATCCCCATGCCAGCGCAAACCCTGCCTGACGCCGATGCCAGGAAAATTGCCGAATGGATTTCTAAGGGGGCCAGCAAGTAATACGGGTTCAACCCGTTGCGCAGCTGTTCCTGTTTCACTAGCATTATTCAACCATCAAGGAGATATCAGATGCAAACCCGTCGCGAGACACTTAAGCAAAGCGCTGTTTTGGCGGGCCTGCTGGCCTCTGCTGGCTTTCCCCAGTTCGCCCACGCAGCCTTCAATAAAGCCGCATTCGACGCCAAGTCGGTGCAAGACGCCGCCAAAGCCGCAGGTGCCACCAGCATGGCTGAGAGCAAGGACGTGACGATCACCGGCCCTGACATTGCAGAAAACGGCGCAGTGGTTCCGCTGGGTGCGAGCACTACGCTGGCAGGTGTGAAGCAGTTGCTGGTTCTGGTGGAGAAAAATCCATCAGCACTGGTGGCCTTGTTTCATGTTTCAGACGAGGTGGAGCCCAACTTCTCCACCCGCGCCAAGATGGGCCAGTCTTCAGATGTTTATGCGGTGGCCATCATGAGCGACGGCAAGGCCCTGTGGGCTAAAAAAGAAGTCAAAGTTACCCTGGGTGGTTGCGGCGGCTAAGGCCGCACGGCACTGTTCCCACCTTGTTTCACTGAAATATTTAGGAGAGAAAAATGGCAGATCCAATGCGCATTCGTGCCCAGGCCGCTGGAGACAAAGCAACCGTACGTGTGCTTATGAATCATGAAATGGAGTCGGGTCAGCGCAAAGACGCTGCCGGCAAAACCGTGCCCGCCTGGTATATCCAGGAGGTAACAGCCGCCCACAACGGCAAGCCAGTGCTGGCCGCTGAGTGGGGGCCTGCGGTCTCTAAAAACCCATTTCTGCAATTTGTAGTTAAAGGTGCGAAAGCGGGTGACAAGATTGCGGTAACCTGGAAAGACAACAAGGGTGACTCGCGCACCGACGAAGCCACCGTATCCTGATAAATACGGTTGCATGCAAAAGGTGAGGTCTGGTTCTTCACCCTTTTTCGTTTTTTACAACAACAACAACCGAGGTGACCATGAAAGCAGTTTTTCCACTCTCCATTGCGCTAGCAACAGCGATTGCCAGTGCACCGGCCATGGCGCAAAAAACGGCCAGCCAGGGCATTGATGAATACCGCGCCATGTTGCAAGACGGCAACCCTGCCGATCTCTTTGAAGCCAAAGGAGAAGACCTTTGGAAAAAAGTGCGCGGACCCAAAAATGCTTCACTAGAGAAATGTGATCTGGGCAAAGGGCCGGGCGTGGTGAAGGGTGCTTTTGTGGAGTTGCCCCGGTATTTTCCTGATACCCAGAGAATGCAAGATCTGGAGTCGCGCTTGGTCACCTGCATGGAAACCTTGCAAGGTTTCAATGGTGCTGAAATAGCCAAGACCAATTTTGGTCGTGGAGAAATGGCCAATGTGACGGCTTTGGCCACTTGGGTTGCAGCGGAGTCCAAGGGCGCCAAGTTCAATCTCTCGCAAGCACACGTTCAGGAAAAAACCTTTTATGAAGTGGGCAAGCGTTTATTTTTCCAACGTGGCGGCTCGCATGATTTTTCATGCGCCTCCTGCCATGGTGAAGAAGGCAAGCGCATCCGCTTGCAAGACTTGCCCATACTGACCAAAAACCCCGGTGATGGCGTAGGCTTTGCCGCTTGGCCTGCTTACCGTGTTTCCAACGGTCAAATGTGGAGCATGCAACTGCGCCTGAACGATTGCTACCGGCAGCAACGCTTCCCCTACCCTGGTTTTGGCAGTGACGCCACCATCGCCCTGGCCACTTACTTGGGCGTGAATGCCCAAGGTGCAGCTTCGGTAGCACCGGCCATCAAGCGTTGATCTGATCAGGAGACTACCCATGAATACAAAGACCCAGACCCTATTGGCGAGCTTGACAGCTGCTCTGTTTGTTGCCGGTTGTGCTTCGGTGCCCTCGGTGGCTGAACTCAACGCCTTGACCAACCAAATAGTCAAAGCCTCGTTTCGCGATGAAGGCATTGCAAAAACCGATCGTGTCTTGAACACCGATGAAACCAACCGCGCGTGCAGCGAAGCCGACGTAGCCGGCAAGCCCCTGGAGGAAAGTGCGGCCAAGGCCATTGAAGCGGCGAACCTGAAAACAGTGAAGTGGCCTTCAGACGGCAAGTTCATTGGCGACTGGAAGGAGGGCGAAAAAATTGCCCAAAGTGGCCGTGGTCTGACCTGGACGGATGATGCCAAAACCGCCAATGGCGGCAACTGCTACAACTGCCATCAGATAGACAAGAAGGAAATATCCTATGGCACTATCGGCCCCAGCCTTTACAACTACGGCAAGATCCGTGGCGTCAGCAACCCAAACGATCCGGCCAGCAAGGCTATCGTGGAATACACCTGGGGCAAGATCTGGAACGCCAAGGCCTACAACGCCTGTTCCAACATGCCACGCGCTGGCCACATGGGTATCCTGAACGAAACCCAAGTTCGGCACGTGGTTGGTTTGCTGCTTGATCCCAAATCTCCCGTTAATCAATAACACTTTCAAGCCCGGTCTACCGGGCTTTTTTTGCTTCGAAAGCATCAGTAATTACATCTATGAATCTGACCAAACGTGAATTTATCCAGGTAATTGGCGCTGGCACCATGGCGGGCATGAGTCTCGGAAAATTTTCTGAAGCCAGTGCAGCCACGGCTGCACAAGGCTTGTACGACATTCCCAAGTTTGGACAGGTCTCGTTTTTGCACATGACCGACTGCCATGCACAACTCAAGCCCATCTATTTTCGCGAGCCAAGCATCAACATGGGCATCGGGTCCATGCAGGGTAACTTGCCGCATTTGGTGGGCGAGCATTTGTTGAAAGTGGCCAAAATCCGGCCTGGTTCTGCCGAGGCGCATGCCCTGACTTATCTGGACTACGAAAAAGCCGCCAGGCGCTACGGCAAGGTAGGCGGATTTGCCCACTTGGCCACCTTGGTCAAGCGCATGAAGGCAAGCCGGCCGGGCGCCTTGCTGCTAGATGGGGGGGACACCTGGCAGGGGTCGGCCACATGTTTGTGGACCAATGGCCAGGACATGGTGGATGCCTGCAAACTGCTGGGTGTGGACGTCATGACGGGGCATTGGGAATTCACCCTGGGCATGGAGCGCGTCAAGGAGATCATTGAGAAAGACTTTGCGGGCAAAGTTGACTTTGTGGCGCAGAACGTCAAGACCAACGATTTTGGTGATCCCGTCTTCAAGCCCTATGTGCTGCGTGAAATCAATGGCGTGCCCTGCGCCATCATTGGTCAGGCATTTCCTTACACCCCGATCGCCAATCCACGTTATATGGTGGCGGACTGGGCCTTTGGAATTCAAGATGACAACATGCAAAAAATGGTTGATGAGGCCCGCGGCAAAGGGGCCCAGGTCGTGGTGGTTCTCAGCCATAACGGTATGGATGTGGACCTGAAGATGGCGAGTCGGGTGACTGGTATCGATGCCATCATGGGCGGTCACACCCATGACGGTATGCCGGTGGCCAGTCTGGTGTCCAACAAGAGTGGCAAAACGATTGTGACCAACGCAGGATCCAACGGCAAGTTCTTGGGTGTGCTGGACTTTGAGGTGAAAGACAAGCGGGTCAGCGACTTCCGCTACAAACTGCTGCCTGTGTTTTCCAATATGCTCCCCGCCGACCCAGAGATGGACGCCTTGATAACCAAAGTTCGTGCCCCGTATGAAACCAAGCTTAACGAAAAGCTGGGCATCTCGGAGGGTCTGCTTTATCGCCGTGGCAATTTCAATGGCACAGGCGATCAACTGCTGGTGGACGCATTGCTGGAGGTACAAAGTGCTGAAATTGCGTTTTCACCCGGCTTCCGTTGGGGCACAACCTTGCTGCCGGGCCAGGCCATAACCCGTGAATGGTTGATGGACATGACCGCCACCACTTACTCCTATGCCACCGTCACTGAAATGACGGGTGACACCATCAAAACGGTTCTGGAGGATGTGTGTGACAACTTGTTCAACCCAGACCCTTACTACCAGCAGGGTGGTGACATGGTTCGGGTGGGCGGGCTGAGCTACAGTTGCAACCCGCTGGGCAAGATGGGCACCCGTATTGGCGACATGCGCTTGAATGGTCAATTGATTGATGCAAGCAAAAAATACAAGGTGGCCGGTTGGGCGCCTGTGGCCGAAGAGGCCCGCACCCAAGGCAACAAGCAAGTGTGGGAACTGGTGGAGACGTGGCTTAAATTGCAACCGGGTGGCCGCGTCAAACCCCGCAAGCTCAACACACCCAAGATCACAAGCGGGCTACCCAACCAAGGTTTTGTGGTTTGATTTTTAAGGGGTGGAGTGAAAGGGCGTGGTGAAAGTGCCGCAAGGCCTTCCATCTTGGCCCGGTTGAAGAAAGCAAGTACGCCATGAAGCGAAGACACCTATTGACTACTGTTGCCGCCTTGGGCGGCACGGCCCTGTGGCCCGAGGCGCGCTTGCTGGCGCAGCAAGTTCAAGACTTTGTTGAAGGCCCGCCGGTGGCTGATATTGCGGCCCAACAGTTATCTCCCCATGTCTGGATGATCTACTCCCCGGATGGTTTCCCCACGCCAGAGAACCGGGGCATGATGTCCAACGTGCTGTTTGTGGTGACTTCAGTGGGCGTGGTTGTTCTTGATTCAGGTGCTTCGCTGCAAATTGGTCAAATGGCCATTCGAATGATCCGCAAGGTGACCAACAAGCCGGTAGTGGCTGTGTTCAACAGCCACTACCACGGCGACCATTGGCTGGGCAACCATGCATTTATCAAGACCTATGGCGAGAAACTGCCGATTTACGCCTTGCCCAGCACCCTAGAAAAGCTCAAAGGGGCTGAGGGCACGCTCTGGCGCAGCCTGATGGAGCGCTGGACCAACCAGTCCACGCTGGGTACCCAGGTGGTATTGCCCAATACAACGGTTAAGCACGGGCAGTCCCTTCAATTTGGCGACATCACCCTGCGAATGCACCATTACGGCACGGCCCATACACCGTCTGACTTGTGTGTGGAGGTGGTGCAAGACAAACTCACCGCAGTGGGTGATATTGCCATGACCAACCGCATTGCCAACATGGACGAAGGCTCCTACCCGGGTACTTTCCGGTACTACAACGCGCTGCTGTCGGCTACGGGTGAACAACTGTGGGCGCCGGGCCATGGCGAGCCGCGCAAGGACTTGCTCCAGTCCTACGGCGAGTTTTTGGCCGGCATCTGGGAGCCTTGTCTACAAGCCGTGAAAGACGGCAAATCAGAAGCCCAGGCCAAAGCCCTGGTGCTCAAGGACCCCAGAGTTGCAACGCGTGCCCTCTCCATGCAAGGCTTTGCTGGGAACATTGGCAAATACGTCAGTCTGGCCTATTTGGAGGCTGAGAAAGAAGCCTTTTGATGGGCCGCTAGGTTTAACTGACAAGCAAGGAGTCTGCTGCCGCCTGCTGCAACCACTGCCTGAAGCTGCCCAGCGCCAGCTTTTCATCGGCGCGTTGCGGGCTCACCAAATAGTAGGCGCGCTGGCCGGCCAGGGCTTCGGTGCAGGCCAGCACCAGTTCGCCCCGCGCCAGCTCGGCCTCCACCAACAGGCGCGGCACCAGGGCCAGCCCCAGGCCGTGCGCTGCTGCTGCGGCGGTCATGGAAAACAACTCAAAGCGCGGCCCTGCCAGGGCCAGCGGCGCCTCTACGCCAAGCGCGTCAAACCACTGGCGCCAGCCTTCCAGTCGGGTACTTTGTTGCAGCAAAGGCAGGCTGGCCATGGCTTGCGGTGTGAGTGAGGACTGGCCTTGCAGCAAGGACGGGCTGCACACCGGCACCATGTCTTCGGCCAGCAGGCGCACGGCTTGCGTGCCGGCCCAGTTGGCGACTTGTTCCGGAGTGCCGGCGTAAATGGCGGCGTCAAACGGCGTCTCCGCAAACATAAAGGGGCGGGTGCTGGTTTCAATATGCACCGTGATCTCGGGGTGCAAGTCGGCCAGCGCGGGCAGGCGCGGAATCAGCCAACGCGTGGCAAAGGTGGGCACCGCTGCCAGGTGCAGCGTGCCCGCGCGCCCCTGCGGCGACATCAGGTCCAGCGTGTCGCGCTCCAGACCTTGCAAGCGCGGCGCCACTTGGCGCGCGTAGTCGGCGCCGCGTTCGGTCAGCGCCACGCCGTGGCGGGTGCGGCGAAACAGCGTTTGCCCGACAAAGTCTTCCAGCAGCGTGATCTGGCGCGACACCGCGCTTTGCGTTAGCGCCAGCTCTTGCGCCGCCTTGGTGTAGCTTTCGTGTCGCGCTGCAGCGTCAAAGCACAACAGGGCTTGCAATGAGGGGATTTTGCGGCGCATTTTTGGCTCAGATATTAGGTAATTGCATATCTGGATGTTAAATCACCGTTTCTGTCTGGCGCCGCAGGCCATTAAGATGGCGCTGTTCGCATCGAATTGATATGTCAATTCGCCCCGTTAGTTAGTCACCCTCTCATAGGAGCATCTCTCATGGCCCACGCTGCATTCAACTGGCAAGATCCCTTTTTGCTCGACAGCCAACTCAGCGACGACGAGCGCATGGTGCGCGATGCCGCCGCCGCTTACTGTCAAGACAAGCTGCAGCCGCGCGTGGTGCAAGCCTTTCGCAACGAAACCACCGATGCCAGCATCTTCCGTGAAATGGGTGAACTCGGCCTGCTCGGCCCCACTATTCCTGAAGCCTATGGCGGCCCCGCACTGAACTACGTGGCCTACGGCCTGATCGCCCGCGAAGTGGAGCGCGTGGACTCGGGCTACCGCTCCATGATGAGCGTGCAAAGCTCGCTGGTGATGCTGCCCATCTATGAGTTTGGCACCGAAGGCCAGCGCCAAAAATACCTGCCCAAGCTGGCCACCGGTGAGTGGATTGGCTGCTTTGGCTTGACCGAGCCCGACCACGGTTCTGACCCGCAGTCCATGGTGACACGCGCCCACAAAGTGCCCGGCGGCTACAAGCTGAGCGGCGCCAAAATGTGGATCTCTAACAGCCCGATTGCAGATGTGTTTGTGGTCTGGGCCAAAGAGGTCAGCGAGTCCGGCAACGTCGGCCCGATTCGTGGCTTTGTGCTGGAAAAAGGCTGGAAGGGCCTGTCCGCCCCGGCCATTCACG